>DATAYX010000343.1:0-8032 GCA_036272355.1 Acidimicrobiales bacterium | reverse complement strand
CGCTGCCCCGGCTCAGTTGCCGCCGCGCCCGCAGATGGGACTACCGATTGTACCGGGAGCCGGCTCGACCGCACCTTTGGTGCACGACCTCGTCCAGCCGCCGGACCGCCTCGCCGAGGCGCCCCGAGACCGTCAGAGGGGGATGGACCGCGGCCGCCGGTGGTGCTTTGACCCCTCGGTGAGACTCCACACCGCGTACGGCCCGGTTTCTCCCGAGAGGACCCATCGGGCGGCCAATCCGCTGGAAGAGCGACGCCGGTTTTACGAGCGAAATTCTGATCGGAGCAGGCCGAGCAGCGGTGGTCTAGAACCCTATTCTCTTCGCAAAGAGAGTCACTTCTTCACGGTGAGCTTGATGGCGCTGGTGCCCTTGGAGCTACCCAAATTCGGGTCACCGGCATAGGTGGCAGACACCGCGTACGAACCTGTCGGAAGAGCGCTCTTGGCGATCGTGCAGGCACCCGTGCCGGCGTTGAGCGAGATGGTGCAGGTGGCAGAGCCGACGCTCACAGTCACCCTCTCCCCGTTGGGCACTGCCTCACCGTTATGCGCCGTGACACCTGCGGTGAAGACCGCTGTTGATTCACTCCCGAAGGTGACGATCGTCGGTGCCTCCGAGATCTTCGTCGTCGTGGTGTCCTTGCCCACTGAGAGGCGCGCAGCGGACGCGGACGTGGATGCCGTGTAGGCGTACTTGCTGTTCGATGAGGAGGTGGTGCTCGGCGTGTACGTAGCGAATACGTCACTGTAAATCCCCGCACCGATCTCACCGACGCTGAGCGAGCAGCTTGCAGTTGAGCTAGCGGTGGTTTTCGCGACCAGGGTGTGACTGCACAGTTGGGTCGAAGCGCTGTAGACGGTCACAGTGCCTTCCGGATAGCCGTCGCCTGACTGACCGGTGACGGTGACTGTGAACGTCTCTGACGTCTCGGCCCCATAAGTGAGAGAGCTCTTCGACAAGCTGAGGCCCGTCGTCGTCTTCTCAGGCACGACGTCGGGCGCCCAGATGGCGTAGAGGGTGACCGCGCCGGCGGGCATGGCGAAGGTGCTCCCGGGCGCGTAGGAGGTCCCCGAGCCGTCGGGCGCGGTGTTCCAGTCCTCCAAGCTGTAGCCGGGGTCCGCCAGGTTGGCGGTGTTGGCGAGCACGCTGACCGTGTTGCCGGCGGCATAGCTGTTGGGATCGACCGGGACGCTGCCGGCGGTGGCGCCGTTGGCGTTGTAGGTGACGCTGTAGGTGTGGGACGCCCAAGCCCGAGCCCAGTCGACGAGGGTGGTGGCAGGAAGCTGCGTGGTGCCGGGCACATAGGCGTCCGTGCCCGACCCGAGGGCCGCCGTCAGGGCGAGGAAGAACGGATCATTGAACGGCTCCGAGCTGCTGAGAGGGGCGGCCGGGTTCGGGTGGTCGACCAGGCAAACGTTGCCGTTGAGATAGATGGTGAGGGTGCCCGGCTCCCAATCCACGCCGTAGGTGTTGAACTTCCCCTGGTTGATGGTGCAGTTGTAGGCAGTGACGTTCGGGTCACCGCTCGCGGCTTCGCTGTAATGGATGTAGGGGACGTCAAGGTTCGGGTACTGGCTATAGAACTCGGCGAAATCGATTTCGCCCGAGTTGGGCCACGCGCCGTATGTGAGGGCCTGGGGATAGAGCCAGAATGTCTCTTGGAGGCCGTTCGCGACCGACGGCGGCAGCTCGGCGTTGACCTCGAAAGCACCGTAAGTCTGGTCGTAGAGCCCCTCCGTCGACACCATGCCGGCTTCGAAGCTGGTGGAGTGGCCGGTCACACAGCTGAACGGGGCGGCGACCTGCACCACGCTGAGATCCAGATAGCCACCCGATTCCGAGATGGTGCTCGGGTTGTTGACGTAGCAGGGCCACGCCGAGTTTGTTCCAGTCGTATAACCGGTGGCCGCAGACAACTTGGGCGTCCACTTGCTGGTGTCGAGGCTGGTGCCGTTGAACTCGTCGTCGAGTGTGCAGGTCCAGGCGCCTGGCATTCCCATCGGTTGGGTGTTCTGACAATTACTCGTCGAGGGACTCACCGTGCTGGCGCCTGCGGCCGACACCTGGCCAGACGACAACACCAGGACGAACGACGCAGCGAGGAGAACACTGAGTAGAGCGCTGAAGAAGGCGCGCGACATGACGGGCGGCTCGACGACGACCTCTTTGCGATGCAGACGATCCAGAGACACGAGCACCCTCATCCCGGGCGGGTTCGAGATGCGAATGGCGCGCAGTTTGCGAGCCAGACAGATCATCGGTCGGCCGGACGCTGCGCGATAGGGGCCAAGGTCACATTGAACGATCCCCTCGGCACCCAGTCTCACGAGTGATCGATTGCATTTTGCGCCATTGCTGCAATTTTCGTGACCGGCGGGACACGACTTGAAGGAGCCTCGTTTGATGGGGGACAGCCACATCAAGGACACGATCTCGAGTGCCATCGATCACCGGATCGGGTGCCACAGTGCAGGCACATCGGGGGCGTTTGGTATCCGCGTATCTCTTATCGGCGGAGCTCGCTCTACTTCGCAATAGCGCAACTCAGAGATCCGACGCGACGCATAGTTTGCTTTCCGTGCCGCGCGCCAAGCTCAAGATCACCGGGGTCTCGGGCCTCTTCGCAGCCGCGGTTCTGGCTCTCGTCGTGGCGCACACCCGCGCGCCGTTTGCGTTCGAGCAACCCGCCCTCAAGTGGCTGGGGCATCCATCTGCCAGGGACACCTGGTTGGATCTTGCCCACCTGCTCGGCGCACCGGCTATCGGCCTTGCCCTCGCCGCCTCCTTAGCCCTCGGCTTTTTCAGACGAGCTTTTCTTCGTGTCGTGCTCTATGCCGCGCTTGGGGCCGCGGCGCTGCTCATCAGTGAGCAGGTTGCCAAGCCTTTGGTCCAGCGGACACTTGATACCGCGCTCACATTTCCCTCGGGGCACGTCACCGCCGTCAGCGCCACCGCGCTGGCGATGTGGCTGGCGCTCCATCCGCTGCTCGGGACCAGGGCGCGCACTCTCACCCTTGTGCTCGGCGTTTCCTGGACCCTGTTGATGTCGCTGGCCGTCATCGGGGCGCAATGGCACACGCCAGTGGACGTCATCGGGTCCGTTTTGCTGTCTGTCGGCGTCGTCTGTGGAGGCGCTGCCCTCTTGGAGCCGATTGCCCGTCGAGAACCCCTCATGACTCCAGTGCGCCCTCGGACAGGGGAACGCGAAGGCAGTTAGCCGCTGCGCCTCGTGGGAGGAGAGCCGGGAGTCACCGGTTCGGTGTGACGACGCCTACGGGCGAGATCACCCTCTCCTGATCGTGTCTCGGTTCGGATGCCGGGTTGCCGCCTGGAGGACTGACTCCACATCGGCCGCCACCTGCGCGTAGCCCTCGGCATCGGCTCCCGTCTGCATCGTGGCCATCAGGAGCGAGATCACGATCACGACCATGCCGTTGGCCGTCGGTCCCGGGTCGATGTCCTGGCGCACGCGGCCGTCCACCTGCTCCTGGCGGATGAGCTCGGTGACCGTCTTGCGCAGCTCCTGGAGGGCCGGGATGTGCAGCAGACGCATGGTGAACTCGGGCTCGAGACCCCGCACGATGCGACCCGCCAAGGGGTGCGCCGGCATGTGGCCGACGAGGGCCTGCATCAGCATGGTCCCCCACGCTTCGGGCGTCTCGTCAATGGCGACCAGCGACACCGCCTCAGCGATCAAGTCCGCCACGTCCTCGTCGACGGCGGCGACGAACAGTGCTTCTTTGTTGGCGAAGTAGGGGTACGACGCCGTCGTGGAGAGGCCGGCATCGCGGCAGACGTCGGCGACGGAGGTGCCGCGGAATCCCTCCCGCGCGAAGCGGACGATCGCGGCCGCGAGGAGCGCCTGGCGCGTGCGGTCGCCCTTGGTCGGCGAGGAGAGGTCCGGCGGCACGACGTCAGGCCGCCGCCACCGGGGCGAGGTCGCGGCCGTGGCGGTCCACGCCGCAGGCACGCTGCCAGCCCTTGGGAACCCGTCCGCCGCGGAAGACGCCGGCGTCGAGGAGTGGGGTGAGGAGCGGGCGCAGCGCGCGGTGGCGCAGGGCGGTGCGGCCGGCGGAGCGGTTGACCATCTTCCAGGTCTTCCACGTGGGGAGGCCGACGGTGGCGTAGACGCCGGGGTGGACGATCGTGTCGAACATCGCGATGGCGATCTGCGAGCCGAGGTGGCGGACCAGGAAACGCTCGAAGCGCCCGGCGTTGGCCCACTGCTCGGGGAAGATCATGCGGGCGAAGGCGAGATGGCGTGCCTCCTCCTGGCGGTGGTACTTGGAGACCGCCCTGATCATGGGGTCGGTGTCGGGGTGCTCGCTCGCCAGCTTCTGCATGAGGTCCGGCACTTCCTCACCGCTCAGCACGAGGAGGCAGAACAGCGAGCGCATGCCGGTGAGGAACGGCATCAGCACGTGTTGGGCGACGTGTGCGACGGGCGAGTCGAGCGGGTTCTTCGCCGTCGGCTTCACCTGCTGGAGGAGGCGGACGAAGAGACGGGAGTGCCGGGTCTCCTCCCCCATCTCGTGGAGGAGGTAGGTGACGCGGGGGTCGGTGAGGTCGGGCCGGGCGACGATCTCCAAACTGAACCCGGCCATCAGGACCGACTCGAAGCGGATGCCGGTGTCGACGATGGAGGCGAACTCCTCACGCGCCAGGACCTTCTTCTGCTCGTCGGTGAGGCGGCCGAAGAGCTCGGGGACGTTCGAGAGGCTCAGGATCTCGTCGGGGAGGACCTGGCCGTCGCCGATCTCGCCGGGGACGTCGACGTCGGGCTCGATGATCCGCTTGAGGGAGGCCGTCGACAGGCGGTTGATCCGCTGGTCGACCGAGGCGGCCGGGCGGGCCTGCCGGGGGCCGGTCTGCATCGTGTCGTCGGGGTCGAGGGTGGTCGTCTGTGTGTCCATGTTCGGAGCCATACCCCATTCTTCATAAACTAAGCGATTGCGTCAATCCCTTATTTCATTTATTCTGTCCAGGTATGACGACGTCGACGCGGTCCCCCATCGACCTTTACGCTCGAGAACCGTGATCCCGAGCCTCCCCTCCCAGACCACCGCCGGCCCGCAGAAGCGCCGTCGACGAGGGCGCCGTGCCCTGCTGTTCGGGGGCCTGGTGGCGGCCGGCACGGCCGCGGGCATCGCCCGGCGGCGGGCCGCGGCGCGGGGCGAGGCCGTCGAGGACGAGCGCCACGCACTCGGATGGGGGGAAGGGGTCGCCCGACCCGACCACAAGATCGTGCGCACGAGCGACGGGGCGGAGCTCGCCGTCTGGGATCTGCCCGGCGACGGGCCGGACGCACCGGTGGTCGTGCTCCCCCACTGCTGGGGCTGCAGCCACGAGATCTGGCTCCCGGTGGCGCGCCGCCTCCGCGAGCAGGGGCACCGGGTGGTGCTCTACGACCAGCGCGGCCACGGCATGAGCACGCGGGGTACCGCGCCGCTGGCGGTCGACACGCTCGCCCTCGACCTCGAGGCGGTCCTCGAGGCGACGGACGTGCGGGACATCGTGCTCGCCGGGCACTCGATGGGGGGCATGACCATCATGTCGCTCGCGACGTTCCGACCCGACGTGTTCAAGGAGAGGACGAAGGCGGCGGTGCTCGTCGCAACGGCCGCGAGCGCCGTCGGTGCCGGCGTGGGGAGCCCCGAGCTGGCGGGCGCCGTCATCTCGCACCCGCTCGTCACACGGGCGATGCTCTCGAAGAACGGCCACTTCCTGGTCCGCAGCGCGTTCGGCGCGCAGCCGGTGCGCTCGCACGTCGTGCTCACCCGCGACATCTTCGCCAACTGCGACCCCAAGGTGCGCGGCGACTTCATCATCTCGCTCGGAAGGCTCGACCTCCTCGAGGGGATCGCGTCCATCGACGTCCCGACGACCGTGATGGTGGGCACGCGCGACACCCTGACCGTGCCGAAGAAGGCGCAGCAGATGGTGGCGACGATCCCGGGATCACGCCTCGTGACGCTGAAGAACAAGGGTCACATGCTGCCGCTCGAGGACCCCGACGCCGTCACGGACGAGATCAGGCGGGCCGTCAAAGGCTGACCTCGGCGCTTTCTCGAGCGCGCCATCACGTGGACACCGCGCCGTCTCGCGTGGCAAGGGCGCAGCGCTTCGAAACCGCTCGGGCCAAGAACGTGGTGGGCGTCAGACCCGTCGGGATCCAGACGATCACCGCGTGCGCTCTTCGCCCTCCGTTGAGGCAGATGCTCTCAGAACTTCACGTTGACGGTGAAGTCAGAGATGAGGCCGCCCTTTGAGCCGTTCCCCGCTCCGGTGTGCGGGAGCCGGGCAAAGATGGCGTCAGCGGACTTCGCAGGCCGGAGCTTCACGAGGTAGTAGGGCTGCCCGGAGACCAGGGTCGGGGTCGGGCTGATGGAGATCACCGTCGCAGTGAAGCTGTTGCTGCCAGGGGCGCTGGGAACGGTGACCGTCGCATGCTCTCCGACAGAGACCCGGGAGATGGAACCCTCCGCAACCTGAGCGACGATCTCGGTGCTCAGCGAGTTGATCGTGTACAGCGACGTGAGCTGCTGCTGACCGCTTGCGGCCGCGCCCGGGCTCGACGGCGTGACGATGTTGATGCCCGTCGAGCCCTGTGTTCCGCCGACGGGCGAGGGCACACTGCCCTGCCGCACGCCGTTCGGTGTCGCCACATCGCCCGACGTGCCTCCCACCGCAGCCACCACGCCCCGGAACGGAGCGCGCAGTTCCGTCTGATCCAAGGCCTCACGGTCCTTACTGACGGCAGCTTGATCGAGCTGCACCTTGGCCGCGGCCGTCTGCATGTCCTGGGACGTCGGCGGGATCGTTGCCGCGGTCACGGCTGCCTTCGCTGCTGCGAGCGACGCATTCGCCTGGTTGACCCCGGTCTGGGCCGCGCCCTCTGTGGTCGATTGTGTGACGAGCGCGAGCTGATAGGCGCTCTGCGCCTGCGACAAATTGTTCTGGTCGACTTGCACCTGGTGCTCCGCGTTGCCACAGTCGGCCGGTGGGTTGGGTGACGTACACGCCGGGATCATCGCCTGGTCCTGCTGGTTGTCCGCGTTGTAGAGCGACTGCTCGCTTTGCACCTTCGACTGGGCGGCGGCAACCGCCGCCTGCTGCGCCGCGGTGGTCTGGCTCAGCTTGGACTGAGCGTTCTGCACGTCGACGGTCGCGCTGGAGACCTGTGCCTGGGCGTTGATGAGCGCGGCGCTCTGGGCGGGCTGTGTCAGCGCCTGCACTGCAGCCTGGTCCGAGGTGAGGCGCGCCTGGTCGCCTGCCAACTGCGCCGCCTGCGCGGCGTTGCTCTGCGTGGCGAGCACCTTCCCCGCCGGTACGACCTCGCCGACCTTGGCGAGCATGTCCGTGACGACTCCCGTATTCGCCACGTTCAGCTGGGCAACGTCGGCGGGCGCGGCGACGCCGACCGCCGAGACCGAATCAGACAACAAGACGGTGGAGAGCATGTAGGCCAACAGGGCCAGAGCAGCCAAGAGCGCAATCCCGACCAGGAACAGCCGGGGACCGCGAATGCGACCATTGTGGGCGCCGTCGCGCGGATAGGGGGAAAACCGCTGGGTCGCGTCCGGGGGGACGCCGGCCGCGATTGCCGGGTCCATGACGATGGCCCCGTTGCCCGTGCCGTGCCCGTTCGCGCTCCCGTTACCGAGCGGAGATTGCGTCGTGGTGTCGCCGAGCGGCCCGAGTGACGACGTGGGCGCGGTGGGTGCAGCCGTGAAGGCCCCACCGCCCTCAACCGCGGCCAAGGCGGTCGCCCCTCCCAGCGCGGCCACCTCGACGCCGTCAGCGCCGTTCGTCGACGTCGCAGGCACCAAGACCAGCGTGTCCCCGAGGACCTCGTCCGCGGCCATCGCCGCCGAGCTCGACAGGGTCGCGGACGACGCCGTCGCGGCCACCAGGTGACCGTTCTCGACGGCCGTTCGTTCCGGAGCATTGCCCCTTTCAGACCCTTCGATCACACGGTCCAAGCGAGCGACGGCGGGAAGCCCCTCGGCCACGGCGAGGGCCACCGGGTCG
>DATAYX010000342.1:0-2036 GCA_036272355.1 Acidimicrobiales bacterium | reverse complement strand
GTGGCGCGGCGCCACCGCTGATCGAGCCCGAACGTCATCAGCCGGTTCACGAGGTCGTAGCGCGGTGCGATGGTGTCGAACATGGCGCGGACGCGCGCCGTCTTCTCCTCGTCGGCCGGGAGCGGCGACGGCATGGCCGCCGGGGCGGGGGCGGCCCGGCCCCCGGGACCGGGTCCGGCGTTCCGGCGGGGCGCCATCAGGATGGGGGAGGAACGCGTCGTCAGCGGTAGTAGCGGTAGACCACCTGGGCCACGCACGCCGGCTTCGGCGCGTCCTTGACCTCCATCACCATGTCGTAGGTGACCTGCACGCCGCCCTCGACGTCGTCGACGGCCGCCACCGTCACGCCCATGCGCAGTTCGGACCCCACGGGGACGGGGGAGGGGAACCGAACCTTGTTGCAGCCGTAGTTGACGCCGAACTTCATGTTGTCGACCCGGATGATCTTGTTGAGCAGCACCGGGGCGAGCGACAGCGTGAGGTAGCCGTGGGCGATGGCGACACCGAAGGGGCCGTCCTTCGCCCGCTCGGGGTCGACGTGGATCCACTGGTGGTCGTCGGTCGCTTCGGCGAAGAGGTTGACCCGGTCCTGCGTGATGGGCTGCCACTCGGAGTACCCGAGCTGGTCGCCGACGAGCTTGTGAAAGGCGTCGACGCCGTCGACGGTGGTGGGCATGCTGCGCTCCTCGCTGGTCAGGGGTTCGATTTCCGGATTGGCACGCTACCTCCAGCAGCGTGGGGGGCCTTCACTACGCTGACTCGGGTGAGCGTTGCGCACGACCACGACCACCTCCCGCCGCACCACCACCGTGACGTCGGCGGCGGCGGGGCGCGGGCGGCGGTGTTCGGGGTGAGCGACGGGCTGGTGACGAACATCTCGCTGGTGCTGGGCATGGCCGGCGCCAACCCCGGCGGCGCGATCGTGCGCCTGGCGGGCGTCGCCGGGCTGATCGCCGGCTCGTTCTCGATGGCGGCCGGCGAGTACCTCTCGATGACCGCGCAGCGCGAGCTCATGGAGCGAGAGCTCGACGTCGAGCGGCGGGCGCTCGAGCGGCATCCCAAGGGCGAGGCCGCCGAGCTGCGGAGCATGTACGTGCGCCGCGGGATCGACCCGACGGTGGCCGAGGACATGGCGAACCAGGTGATGCGGGACCCGGAGCTGGCGCTCGAGACCCACGCCCGTGAGGAGATGGGGATCTCGATCGGGCGGCTGGGCTCGCCGTGGCAGGCGGCGGCCGCGTCGTTCGTGACGTTCGCGCTGGGCGCCTTCATCCCCTTGCTGCCGTGGCTGATCGGCTCGGGGACCGCGGCGATCGTGGGGTCGATCGTGCTGGGGGCTGTGGCGGCCGTGGTCGTGGGAGTGGTGCTGGCGTCCTTCACCGAGCGCTCGAAGCTGGCGTCCGCCTTGCGGCAGCTGGCGGTGACCGCGGTGGCGGCCGGCGTGACCTACGGGGTGGGGAAGGCGATCGGGACCGGGATCAGTTAGGGGTATCGGTATCGGTACCGGCGCCGGCGCGGCGGTAGGAGCGGTCGACGTGGTCGACCGTGAAGCCGAGCCGGCCGTAGAGCGCCACGGCGGCGTCGTTGGAGTCGTCCGTGTAGAGCATGCCGACGTGGACGCCACGGTCGGTCATCGAGTTGAGCCCGGCCACGGTCAAGGCCCGTCCGAGCCCGCTGCCGTGATGCGCGGGGTCCACAGCGATCACGTAGATCTCGCCGAGGACGGGGGAACGGTTGTGGTGGATCTTGGTCCAGCAGAAGCCGATGAGCCCTTTGCCGTCCGGGTCGTCGGCCACGAGGAATCCCGCGAGGTCCACCCAGTCGGCGGCGAGCCGCTCATGGAGCTGGTCGAGCGTCCACGACCCCTGCTCGGGATGCTCGGCGAAGGCGCGGTTGTTCACGCGGAGCCAGGCCTCGTCGTCCTGGCCGGGCACGAACGGGCGTGTGGAGAGCGATGGCACGGTCTCGAGCACGTCGTTGCCCAGGGGGAGGGGGACCCGCATCTGGATGACGTCGCGTTCGCGAGCAAAGCCGAG
>DATAYX010000341.1:0-14346 GCA_036272355.1 Acidimicrobiales bacterium | reverse complement strand
TCGAGAACGAGGTGAAGCGGGCGACGGTGCCGCCGCCC
Source organism: Acidimicrobiales bacterium (assembly GCA_036272355.1). GTDB lineage: Bacteria > Actinomycetota > Acidimicrobiia > Acidimicrobiales > RAAP-2 > Bog-473. Next base: position 14,308 of record DATAYX010000341.1, on the reverse strand, counting down.
CCGGAGGTGCCGACGCTCGAAGGGCTCGGAACCACGGCCGCTCCGGCGGGGCCTGGCTGCGACGCGCCCGGTGCGGGCACGCCGTTACCCGAGGGGGCGCCTTGCGCCTGCGCCGTGACGCTGGGTCGGCCCGCCACCTGGCCGGTCCCCGACGCCAGGCCGGCGACAGCAAGGGCCGCCGCCGCCACCCCGCTGACCGCAGCGATCGTCCGGGCGCGGGCGCTCTCGTGTCCGGTGCGCCCCTCCCCACCCCCCTCGAGGAGGACGAGGGCCGGCCGCCCCGACAGCGCCGGACCGGCCGATGTGACGACCGGGGTGGCCACGGCCAGTACTTCGGGATGTCCGAAGACTTCGGAGAGGAAGACCTGCTCCAGCTGCGCCGGCTCGGACGCGACCGCAGCCGGCGCGGACGAGACTGCCCGCACCGGCCGACGGCCGAATTCTCGTGACAGGAAGAGCTCCTCGAGATCGAGGATGACACCGATTCCCGTCTCCTGTTGGTCGGACATCGATCCCTCCTTCCTCCATCGGATCCGTCCTGTGTGGTGGATAACGCCTCGGGCGTTCCCTCCTACTGGTGCAAGCCGGTTGCGGTCAGGCTTGGTGCGCTCCCCGCCGGCGGCTGAGCCGGCTGACGACCAGACCGAGCATGATGGCCAGAGCACCGATGAGCAGCTCCACCAGAAGCGGAGCGCCGGTCAGTGCCAGCGGTGCCGAAGCCGCTGCGGTGTGCACTGCGGTCGGCGGGGCGGCGGCCGCGGCCGTCTGGGCCGTGGTCGTCGTGGCCGGCGCAGTGGACGGCGGCGTGGTCCCGGGCGACGTGGACACGGTCGGCTGCGGGCAGGAAGCGACGGACGTGCCGCCCAGTGCCACCTCGACACCGCAGATGGTGACCGGAAGGGTGACGCCCGTGCCGGGGCTGCCCGGCGTACCGATCGGGCCGACCTGGGTGCCAGCGCCGGTGCAGGTGCCGCTCGCGTTGCCCTGGATGGCAGCCGTCACGGCGCACACCGTGACCGGGACGTTGACCGGGACGCTCCCCGTCGGGTTCGTCGCCAGGTGTGTCGGTTCGCACTGGTTGCTCGCCGTCCCGTCCACGGCCACGACGATGGAGCACGCGTTGATCGGCAGCACGCCGTCGATCGGAGCACTCTGGCTCACATTGTTCGTCGGCAGGTCGTTGACGAGAGGGAAGCCGGCGACAGGCATGCACATGCCGGTGCCCGTGCCGTCGACGACGGCGATGATGCCGCACGCAGTGATGGGGGCGTAGGCATCCGCCAGCTGACCCTTCTGCGTGACGCTGTCGGGGTACTGCGGGCAGTTCGAGGTGCTGTGGCCGTCGATCTCCACGATGATGTCGCACACCGTGACCGGCACGGCGGCGTCGATCACACCCGTCTGGGAGAGCGACCCGTTCGTACCCTGGAGGTTGCAGTTACTGGCGGTGTCGCCGACGAGGCCGACGTTGATGGCGCACAAGCTGATCGGCGCGTACAGGTTGATGGCGCCGTCCTGCGTCGTCGATGCCGGCGCCTCCCCGGTGGTCAGGCCGAGCGCCGACGCGGCCTGGCCGAGCAAGCCGATCGCATTCCACTGCGCGGTGATCGGGATGTTGATGGTCCCGATGGCACCGAGCTGCGCGAGGCCGACCGAGGTGGTCGAGCAGCTGCTCGCGGCGTTGGCGAACAGGCCGATCGACAACGAGCACGCGTTGATCGGGATGTCGGCGTTCAGGAGCGGCGACTTCTGAGTCGTCGTGTTCGTGCCCGTGAGGCCGTTCTGCCCGGGCAGCTGCGTGCTCCCGATCGCATTGTGCAGCAAAGTGATCGGGAGCGATATCGAGATCGGCAGCCCGCTCAGCGACGGCGTCGACGGTGCTGCGTGTGGCGCCGCCTTCGGCGTGGATGTGACCGGAGCCGGTGCCGGTGCTGGCGCAGGGGCCGGCGCTGGCGCCGGCGCTGGTGCCAACTTCGGCGTGGTGGGCGGCGTCGTGACCTTTGGCACCGTGACTGTGGTCGGTGTCGTTGCCGCGCCGGTCGGGGCGATGCCCGCCAATACGGCTGCAGCAGCCAAAACGAGGCCGCCTGTTGCTGCAGCTACTGAGGAAAGAGGGTTCCGCCTCAATGTCCTGCTCCTTCTGTGTATGGGCTACACAGACCCGCTCTGAGCCCGCGACTTTCGCAGTAATACCCACCGAGAGAAACGCCGAAACTGCCATGACTTGCGTTTGGGCTTATAAAAATCTTACGCAACCGTGCCGTTTCCACGGGCATTGCGGGCAAGCTTCTGCAGCAAAATTCCCCCCTTTTGGGCGTGACAATTCGTCACGGTCCGCGACCCGCCGAGGCGATTTTCGAGCGCGGGATCGACGATCGGCCGTGCGCCTTCAGCCTTGGTCGCGCTGTATTGGGATCAGATGCCGACCCGGCGGAAGTACCGGCTCAAGGTCTCCACCTGTTGCTGGTACGACGACCCGATGCCCGAGCCGTAGAGCGCCGTGGGCTGTTCCAACATACGTTCGAATGTCAGCTTGCACACAGACTGACCGTTCTCGACCATGAAGGGCACGTCGTGCGCGCGCACCTCGAGCGCGGCCCGGGAGCCCTTGAACCCACCGGTGGGATCGAAGCCGAACCCGGGGTCGAAGAACCCGGCGTAGTGCGTGCGCAGCTCCCCGCTCGTGGGGTCGTACGCCGTCATCTCCGCCGCCAGGTTGGGCGGGATGCACACCGCCTCGTGGGACATGAGGAGGTAGAACCGCTTCGGGGAGAGGACGAGTCGGTCTCCCTCTTCGCGGTACACGGGGTCCCAGAACGGCCGGGGATCGACCTCTCCCCCCGTGCTCAGGTCGAGCAGCGGCGCGCTGTCGCGCGCGCTGTGGCCGACCTGTCCGTGCTCGTCGCCAGCGAGGTCCAGTCCGAGGAACAGCCCGCTCGAGAGCACCAGCTCGCCGACGGGCACCGGCTTCCCGGCGCGGTAGAGCATCGGCACCTCGAGGTGCGCGGCGCGCACCTCGTCGTCGGTCAACCACGGCCGGCCCATGGACAGGCGGAGCTGGTTGAGGGTGAGGTCCTCCTTCACCCGCACGGGGAACGAGAGCGGGACTACTTCGAGGTAGAGCGGGCCGCTGTAACCGGGCGCGATCTCGTCGAAACGATCGCTGCCGTCGGTGATGACGCGGGTGAACACGTCGATACGCCCGGTCGAGCTCTTGGGGTTCGCCTTGCCGCGCAGACCGGCCGGCAGGTCGAGGCGCTCCTTCAGCTCGATGAGGTACGGGCACTTCGCCTCGAGCATGGCGCCGTCGCCCCGGAGGTCGATCTCGTCGAGGACGTAGTCCTTCAATTTCCGTTCGACCGAATCCGTCCCGGGTAAGAAGCTGCACCGGATGCGCAGCGCGCGCTCGCCGAGGCGCAGGTCGAGGCTGGCCGGTTGCACGTTGGCCTCGGGGATCTTGAAGCGACCCGCGTCGACGTACCCGGCCCGGATCGCCCCCTCGAGCATCTGTCCGGGGAGGACCCCTACTGCGGTCGACTGCAGGTTGAGCATCGAGGGCGTCGGCACGGTCAGAGCAAAGCACGCGCGGAGACGGCACGGAAGGCCGCAATTGGGGATTGCATCGGGCACAGCCTGTGGATGACTTGGGGATAGACCAAGGCGACATGGGGGTTCGGCCCCAGCGAACAGGTTGTCCACAGGCGGTGTCCCGGGCCTCGTGCGGCGACGGCCCCGGCCCGGGGCCGACCGGAGGCTCGGCGATAAGCTGACGGGTCGTCAGATTCGGTGCCGGAGCCAGGCTGGGCGGGGCACCGCGGAGGTTCCATTGCTCGACTACGTCATTCGATCCGGCACGCTCATCGACGGCTCCGGGGACGCGCCCCGGACGGCCGACATCGGTGTCCGCGATGGGCGCATCGTCGACGTGGGGACGATCGGCGAGTCGGCGTCCACCGAGCTGGATGCGACGGGGCTCATGGTCGCCCCCGGCATCGTCGATCCGCACACGCACTACGACGCGCAGCTTTTCTGGGACCCTTCCGCCTCACCGTCCAACGTCCACGGTGTGACGACGGTCATCGGCGGAAACTGCGGCTTCACGCTCGCGCCGATCAACGCGGAGGATGCGGATTACATCCGCCGCATGATGGCCAAAGTCGAAGGCATGCCGCTGGCCGCGCTCGAGCATGGCGTTCCGTGGAACTGGTCCAGCTTCGCCGACTACCTCGGTGCGCTCGAGGGCAACCTCGGCGTCAACGCCGGCTTCCTCGTCGGGCACTGCGCGCTGCGCCGCAAGGTCATGGGCGCGGCGCGGGGCGAGGAGGTCGCCAGCGACGGGGAGATCACGGCCATGCGTGCACTGCTCGCCGAGTCGCTCGCCGCCGGCGGTTTGGGCTTCTCCTCGTCACAGTCGCGCACGCACTCCGACGGCGAGGGCCGTCCGATCAGCTCGCGCCACGCGGACCGGCGCGAGATGCTCGCGTTCTGCGAAGAGGTCGCGGCCCACGAGGGCACGACGCTCGAGTACATCACGAACGGCTGCCTCGACTCGTTCAGCCCCGAAGAGGTCGAGCTGATGACCGCCATGAGCGTCACCGCGCAGCGACCCCTCAACTGGAACGTCCTGACGGTCGACGGGCGCTCGGCCGAGCGGGTCGAACACCAGCTCGCGGCGTCGGGCGCCGCAGCGGCGGCCGGCGGACGCATCGTCGCTTTGACCATGCCCACCCTGGTGCCCATGAACATGAGCTTCCGCACCCACTGCGCCCTCTTTCTCATCCCCGGATGGGGCGACGTGATGGGCCTGCCCGAAAAGGAGCGCAGGGCGCAACTGGCCGAACCGGCCGTGCGCACCCTGCTCGACGAACGGGCCCGCAGCAAGGAGGCCGGTGTCTTCCGCGGCCTGTCGCGCTGGGGGACCTACGTCATCGGTGACACGTTCGCCCCCGCCAACGAGGGCTGCTCGACCCGCACGGTGGCGGACATCGCAGCCGAGCGCGGCACGACGCCGTTCGACACGCTGCTCGACATCGTGCTCGCCGACGACCTGCGCACGGTGCTGTGGCCCAACACCGATGACGGCGACGACGCCACCTGGGCCATGCGCGCCACCATCTGGTCCGACCCGCGGGCGATGGTCGGCGGCTCCGACGCCGGCGCCCACCTCGACCGCATGTGCGGCTCGAACTACCCGACGGCGTTCCTCGCCGATTGCCTGCGCGGCCGGCGCCTCGTCGCCGTCGAGCGCGCCGTGCAGATGATGACCAGCCAGCCCGCGGCGCTCTTCGGACTGCGCGAGCGGGGCCTGGTGCGCGAGGGCTTTGCGGCGGACCTGTTCGTGTTCGACCCCGCGACCGTGGCGTCGGAGCCGGCCCGCCTGGTGCACGACCTGCCGGGTGACACGCCCCGGCTCTACGCCGGCTCGCAGGGCGTGGTGCGGGTCCTGGTGAACGGCGTCGAGACCGTGCGCGACGGCGCCCCGACCGGCGCCGTGCCCGGGACGCTGTTGCGCTCCGGTCGCGACACCGCCTCGGTGGTTCCCAGCGCCGCCTGAAACCCTCCGCCCCGTCCCTCCGTCTAGCCTGCCCTCGGTGACGCCCGACCCCGACGACCCGGCGCTCGCCGTCGACGAGCCGCCGGCCGCACGGGCCGACGTCCCCGGGCCTGCCGGCAATGGTGTGCCACCGGACGCCCCCGGCTCGGGCTCCAACTCCGGCGACGCCGGCGCCGAGGGCCCGCCCCGCTCGTCGCGCTGGCTGCGCGAGGCGGTCATCGTGGTGGTCGTCGCCGTCCTGGTCGCCGTCCTCCTTCGGACGTTCGTCGTCCAGACGTTCTTCATCCCGTCGGGATCGATGGAACCGACGCTCCACGTGGGTGACCGCATCCTGGTCAACAAGCTGAGCTACCACCTGCACGGCCTCGGGCGAGGGGACATCGTCGTGTTCTCCCGACCCCCGGCCGAGAACTGCGGCGGTCCGGAGGTCAACGATCTGGTCAAGCGCGTCGTCGGCCTACCCGGCGAGACGCTCTCGCTCTCGGGCGGGCACGTCTACGTCGACGGCCGGCGGCTCGACGAGTCCTGGCTCCCCGCTTCGGAGCAGGGGGTCACCCGGCCCGGGCCGGGCGGCACGCTCTACAGCCTTCAGCACGCCTACCGCGTCCCGGCGGACGACTACTTCGTGATGGGTGACAACCGGACCGACTCGTGCGACAGCCGGTTCTGGGGGCCCATCAGCAGGTCACTCATCGTGGGCAAGGTCGAAATGCGGGTCTGGCCCCTCTCGTCGATCCGCTTCTTCTAGTCGCTTCGTCGGACGCGCCGCGCCGCGCCCCGCCGCGGCGTCAGCCCTCTGCGACTTCTTCCTCGGCGGACACCCGCGTCACCGCCGCCACGGTCTGACCGTCCTCGAGGTTCATCACCCGTACGCCGGTGGCGTCACGCCCCTGCGACGCGATCTCGCGGGCAGCGGTGCGGATCACGATGCCGCCGGAGGACACCAACAGGATCTCCTCGTCGAGGCCGATCATGAACGCGCCGACGACGGTGCCGCGCACGCTGGTGAGCCGGATGCCGCGGACCCCCTGCCCGCCGCGGGCCTGGCGGTTGAAGCGCTCGAGCTTGGTCCGCTTCCCGTAGCCGGCGTCGGTGACGATCAAGATGTCGGTCTCGTCGTCGTCGGCGACGTCGCAGGACACCACGGTGTCGCCCTGGCGCAGGCGGATCCCGCGCACGCCGGCGGCGTCGCGGCCCATCGCCCGGACATCCTCTTCGTTGAAACGGATCGTCATGCCGTTGCGGGTGACCTCGAACAGGTCGTCGTGCCCCGAGGTCTTGACGACCCGGACGAGTTCGTCCCCGTCGCGCAGGCTGATGGCGATGAAGCCCTCACGTCGCGACTTGTCGTACTCGCTCATCGCGGTCTTCTTCACCTGGCCCTGCGCGGTGGCGAACACGAGGTACTGGTCGGGCGAGAACTCGGGGGTGGCGATGATCGCGGTGATCGACTCGTTCGGCGCCAGCGGGACCAGGTTCACCGCCGCGGTGCCACGGGCCGTGCGGTCCTTCATCGGTATCTCGTAGCCCCGCAGGCGGTAGACCTTGCCCTTGTTCGAGAACAGCAACAGGTAGTCCAGCGCGGAGGTGTGGACCACCTGGCTGACGAGGTCCTCCTCCTTGAGACGGGCGCCTTGGACGCCCCGACCACCACGGCCCTGCGTCCGGAAGGCGGCGGCGGCCACCGACTTGATGTAGCCCGCCCGCGTCATCGTCACGACGATCTCCTCGTCGTGGATCAGGTCCTCCACCCCCATCTCGCCGGGATCGTGGGTGATGATGCTGCGCCGCGGGTTCGAGTGCTTGTCGCGGATCTCGGTCATCTCTGTCTCGATGACGCCGCGCAGTTTGCCGTCGTCGGAAAGGATGGCCTCGAGCTCGGCGATGGTCGCCCGCAGCTGCGTCATCTCCTCTTCGAGCTCGGTGCGGCCGAGCCGCGTCAGGCGTCCGAGCGTCATGTCGAGGATGTGCGTCGCCTGCACCTCCGTGAACTCGAAGGGCTCGGCCATCAACGCCGTGCGCGCCGCCGGCCGGTCGTCCGAGCCGCGGATCGTCGCGATCACCGCGTCGAGCATGTCGATCGCCTTCAGCAGGCCCTCGACGATGTGCGCCCGGTTGCGTGCCTTCTCGAGCCGGAACTCGGAGCGGCGGCGGATGACCTCTATCTGGTGGTCGATGTAGTGCGAGAGCGCCTGCGCCAGGTTGAGCGTGCGGGGCACGCTGTCGACGAGCGCCAGCATGTTCACACCGAAGCTCGTCTGCAGGGGCGTCTGCTTGAAAAGATTGTTGAGGACCACGTTCGCGTTGGCATCGCGCTTGAGCTCGATGACGAGGCGCGGCTCTCCGCCGGCCGACGCGTTGCGCACTTCGGCGATGCCGTCGAGCTCGCCCGCCTTCACCAGGTCGCTGATCTTCTGCTCGATCACCTCCACCGAGGTCTGGTAGGGCAGCTCGGTGACCATGATGCGGTCACCGACGCGGCCCTCTTCGATCTCTGCGACGGCGCGCATCTTGATGGAGCCGCGCCCCGTCCGGTACGCGTCGAGTATGCCCTGGCGCCCGAGGATCTGCGCCCCCGTCGGGAAGTCGGGGCCCTTCACGAACTCCATCAGCTCGTCGGGGGTCGCCTCTGGGTGGTGCAGCACGTGGATGGCGGCGTCGATCACCTCGCCCATGTTGTGGGGCGGCACATTGGTCGCCATGCCGACGGCGATGCCCTGCGACCCGTTGACGAGCAGGTTCGGGAACCGGGCGGGCAGGACGACCGGTTCGGACGCCGACCCGTCGTAGTTGGCGGCCATGTCGACGGTCGCTTCATCGATGTCCGCCATGAGCTCGAGCGCCAGTGGCGCGAGCCGGCACTCCGTGTAGCGCATCGCCGCGGCCCCGTCGTCGGGGGCGCGCCCGCCGAAGCTGCCGTGCCCGTCGATGAGCGGATAGCGCAGGGAGAAGTTCTGCACCATGCGCGCCAGCGCCTCGTAGATCGCGGAGTCGCCATGGGGGTGGTAGGTGCCCATGACCTCGCCCACGACCTTGGCGCACTTGTTGTGCGGCCGGTCCGGGCGCAGCCCGTTGTCGAACATGGAGTAGAGGATCCGCCGGTGCACTGGCTTGAGCCCGTCACGCACGTCGGGCAGCGCCCGGGCGACGATGACCGACATGGAGTACTCGAGAAACGAGCGCTCCATCTCCTCCTGGATCTCGATGGGCTCGATGGAGCCGCCTGTCGGCGGCTCGTCGCCGCCCGGTGGGGCCGCCGGCGGCGCGTTGCCCCCACCGTCTCCCGCGTTGCCGCGGCCCCTCCCGCGTGTCGACTGACGTGGCATCTCTACCTGCTTCCCGTCCGGTGCCTCAGATGTCGAGGAACCGGACGTCCTTGGCGTTCGTCTGGATGAAGTGGCGGCGCAGCTCGACGTCGTCGCCCATCAGGATGGAGCAGACCTCGTCCGCCAGCGCGGCCTGCTCCACGTTCACCTGCAGGAGCGAGCGCTTGCCCGGGTCCATGGTCGTGTCGCGCAGCTCGGCGAAGTCCATCTCGCCCAGGCCCTTCAGCCGGTTGAAGTCGTGCTTGTGGTCGGGGTGCTCGGCGAGGAACGCCGCCTTCGCCGTGTCGTCCTTGAGATAGAGCTTCTCCTTGCCGACCAGGGTCGAGTACAACGGCGGCTGCGCGACGTAGACGAACCCGCCTTCGACGAGCGGCTTCATCTGGCGGTAGAAGAAGGTGAGCAGCAGCGTGCGGATGTGGCTGCCGTCGACGTCGGCGTCGGCCAACAGGATCACCTTGTGGTAGCGGATCTTGGCGACGTCGAACTCCTCGGCCAGTCCCGCCCCGATGGCCGAGATCAGCGCCTGGATCTCCGTGTTCTTCAGCATCTTGTCGATGCGGGCACGCTCGACGTTGAGGATCTTGCCGCGGATCGGCAGGATCGCCTGGGTCACCGGGTTGCGCGCGTCCTTGGCCGAGCCACCGGCGGAGTTGCCCTCGACGATGAAGAGCTCTGACTCGCGCGGGTCGCGCGACGAGCAGTCAGCCAGCTTGCCCGGAAGCCCGGCGCCGTCGAGCGCCGACTTGCGCCGCGTCAGGTCGCGTGCCCCCTGCGCGGCGAGGCGCGCGCGGGCGGCCTGCGTCGACTTCTGCACGATCTGGCTGCCTTCGCGCGGGTTCTCCTCCAGCCATTCGGCCAGCTTCTTGTTGACCGTGCGCTCGGTCAACGAGCGGATGCTCACGTTGCCGAGCTTCGCCTTCGTCTGGCCTTCGAACTGCGGGTCGCGCAGCCGCACCGAGATGATCGCCGTCAGTCCTTCGCGGATGTCCTCGCCCTTGAGGTTCTCTTCCTTCTCCTTGAGGAGGTTGCGGTTCCGGGCGTAGCGGTTGACGACGTTGGTCAGCGCCTTGGAGAAGCCCTCGACGTGCATGCCGCCCTCGATGGTGGAGATGCCGTTCGCGAAGGAGTGGATCGACTCGTGGTAGCCGGTGTTCCACTGCAGCGCTATCTCGACCTCCTGGCCTTCCTCGGTCCCGTCGAAGGACCCGACTTTGCGGAACAGCGCCTCTTTCGAGGCGTTGAGATGCTTGACGAAGTCAACGATGCCACCGTTGTACTTGTAGGTCGTCTTGGTCTCTGGGTCGGTGCGCTCGTCGAAGAAGCGGATCTCGAAGCCTTTGTTCAGGAAGGCCATGATCTGCAACCGCTCGAGCACGGTCTGAGCCCGGAACTCGGTCTCGTCGAAGATGCTCGGGTCCGGCCAGAAGGTGACGGTGGTGCCGGTGCGCGGCTGGCCGCTGCTCCGGTCCTTGGGAGCCGGCCCCGTTGCGGTGACCTTGCGCTTGACCTTGCCGCCCTTCTCGAATTCGGCCACCCAGTGCTGGCCGTCTCGGTCCACCTCGAGGATCAGGCGGCTCGAGAGTGCGTTGACCACCGAGACGCCGACGCCGTGGAGGCCGCCCGAGACCTGGTAGCCCTTGCCGCCGAACTTGCCGCCGGCGTGCAGCGTGGTCAGCACGATCTCGGCCGTCGACTGCTTGGGGTACTTCGGGTGAGGGCCGACGGGGATGCCGGCCCCGTCGTCGGCCACGCGGACCCCACCGTCGGCCAGGAGGGTCACATCAACCCGGGTCGCCCGGCCGGCCATGGCCTCGTCAACCGAGTTGTCGATGACCTCCCAGACGAGGTGGTGCAGGCCCGTCGGGCCCGTCGAGCCGATGTACATGCCGGGACGCTTGCGCACCGCCTCGAGCCCCTCGAGGACGGTGATATCGGCCTCGCCGTAAGAGGCGTTTGCCCCACCCGGCGTGTCGTCCACCTTTATTGCCACAGGCGCGCCCTTTCAGAACAGCGGTCTTTTACGGTGCGTATCGAATCCCCGAACGGAGCACCTCCGGCCTTTCGATGCGAACGCACCATTCTACCCGACGGAGGCGGCAATTCGGCACTCAAGAACGGTCGGTCAAGGGCGTTCGACCAGCACCTCCAGACGCTCGATCGGCGTGTCCCCGAGTGACCGCACGCGCGCCAGGATGTGCGCCGACTGCATCCGCGCCCGCGTCGCCCACGCCGGATGGTCCACCGCGACGACGAGGGTGTGGTCGTCGATGCGCAGGGGGCGGGCGTGGCCCCGGAGGTCCCCCTCGACCACCTCGTCCCAGCGGGCGAAGACGACCTCCATGGTGGCGGGCGACGCCGGCACGCCGAGGCGTTTGAGGAGCCGGGGCATGGCCTCGCCGACGCGCCGCGGGCCGTCGCCCCGGCGCCGCCCGCTCACGCCGCCCCCAGCGTCTCGACCGGGACCACGCGCGCCACCGCGATGCCCTCGGGCAACGGCGCGGCGGTGGTCAGGATGGCTTGGCCGGCGGGCAACTCGGCGATCAGGGCCCGGCTGCGCGCCGGGTCGAGCTCGGAGAACACGTCGTCGAGCAACAGCGTCGGGGCCACCGGGGTCCCCGCCCGTACCAGCTCGTGGATCCCCAGACGCAGGGCCAGGGCCAGGCAGCGCTGCTCGCCCTGGGAGGCGTGGGTCCGCGCCTCGCGGCCGTCGAGCACGATCACAAGCTCGTCGCGGTGCGGCCCGACCGTGTTGAGGCCGCGCCGCAGGTCGTCGGCCCGGGAGGCGGCCAGCGCGTCGAGCAGGTCGCCCTCCCAACTCCGCTGGTAGCGCTGTGCGACCGTCGACACCCGGGCCGTCCCGGCCAGGCGGCCGTACGCGGCGTCGACGAGGATCTCGAGCTCGGCCGCCAGCCGCTCGCGCGCCTCGACCAGCACCTTGCCCGCGTCCGCCAGCCGCTGGTCCCACACCTCGAGGGTCGTGGCCACGTCCGGCGTCGGCCGCCCGCCGGCCTGGCGCAGCAATGCGGCGCGCTGGCGCAGAACGCGCTCGGTCTCGTCCGCCGCCCGCGCCCCTTCGGCGTCGAGCAAGGACAGGGTGTCGTCGAGCAGGTCACGGCGCCCCCGGGGCCCGCCGCTGATCAGCGTGAGGTCCTCGGGCGAGAAGATCGTGCACGGCGCCGCCGACGCCAGCGCGGCCCGTCCGCTCACGTCCTTGCGGTTGACGCGCGTGCGGCTGCGTCCCGCCGGCCGAATCTCCGCCTCGACGAGGACGCTGCGCTCGGGTGTCTCGAACGAGGCACGGACGATCGCGCTGTCTGCACCGGTGCGCACCAACGCGTCGGGTGGCGCGCCGCGGAACGAGCGCCGGGTCCCGAGGTAGGCGAGCGCCTCGAGCACGCTCGTCTTGCCGGTGCCGTTGTCCCCCGTGATGGCCGTGGTGCCCTCGGGCTCGGGTGACAGGCGTGCGGCGCCGAACGTCCTGAAGTCGGTCAGTTCCAGTTGCCGGAGGCTCATGCCGCCCGCGTCCGCGCCCGCTGCTTCCTCAGGACACCCGCACCGGCATCAGCAGATAGCGGAATGCTTCGTCCTCGGCGCCGCGCACCGTGGCGGCCCGCGACGCGTCGGCCGACTCCACGATCACCTCGTCGCCCGTGACCGCCTCGACGCCGTCGATGAGATAGGACGGGTTGAACGCGATGACGAGGTCCTCGCCGCTGTAGTCGCCGTCGATCGTCTCGGCGGCGTCCCCGACGTCCTGGCTCTGCACGCTCAGGTCCACGCCGCCCTGGCGCATCGACAAGCGCACCGGTGTGGTGTTGTCGCGCACGAGCAGCTGCACCCGCCGCAGCGCCGCCAAGAACGTCTCCTTCCCGAGGTGCAGACGGTTCGGGTACGAGTCGGGGATCAACTGCTTGTAGTCCGGGTACCGCCCCTCGAGCAGGCGCGTGCTGATCTGCACCTTGCCCTGCCAGAACGTGATCTCGTTGCTGCTGGCCGCCACGCCGACGCGGTTGGTGTCGCTCTCGTCGCTGATCGTCCCGGTGGGCAGGCGCTGCAGCTCCGACAGGGCGCGGGCCGGGACCAGGAGGTCCTCCTCGCCCGGGATCGTGTCGGTACCGGGGAGGTCCCGCATGGCCATGCGGTACGAATCCGTCGCCACCATGCGGATGTAGCCGTCCACGTGCGCCAGCAGCACGCCGGTCAGCAGCGGCCGGCCGTCGTCGTGGGAGGCGGCCCGCACGACCTGGCGCACGGCCTCGCCCAAGGAGGACTCCGCGAGCTGTGTCGTCGGCTCGTTGGTCTTGCCCACCGGGGGGAACTCCACGACGGGATACGTGTGGAGCCGGAACGTGGAGCGGGCCGCGGAAATTGTGACCTGGTCGCCCTCGTCCTCGAGTGTCACCGCGCCGGGCTCGAGCCGGCGCACGATGTCAGTCGAGAGGCGGGCCGGAATGACACAACTTCCGTCGTCGATGCCGATCACCTCGTCGGTCACCTGGATGGTGAGATCGAGGTCGGTGCCCGTGACGCTCAACGTGTTGCCCGAGCACGACAACAAGAGGCCGAGGAGCACCGGGGAGGAGCCACCGCGTCCGCCCACGGCACGGCCGGCGGTGGCGAGCATGTCGACGAGCACGTCGCGCTCGGATCTGAACTTCACGACCGGCGGTCCTTTCGGGGACGGGTCCTTCTTGTCATTTCGAGAGGGAAAGGTACATGGGAGAGATAAAGGTAGTAAGGGGTGTGGATTGTGGATGACCACCCGCGCGGCCAGCGTGGCGCCCGGATCGGTGTCCCCATGGTGGTGTGGGCGGTGTGGCGCCCCGCGGGCGGTGTCGGGTGACGCCTGAGGACGGATGGGGACGGAGCGCCCCCCGGTCCCCAGGCTCAGCCGTCCGTGTCCACAGCCTTTGCCCCTGGCGAACCACAGGAGAGGACGTGTAGTTCGGGGTCGCCGGGGCGGACGGCGCGGCGTCAGGCCGAGCCGGCACGGATCTTTTGGATCAGCTCGGTCACCTGCTCGTAGATCTGCCGGCGTTCCTGCATCTGCCCGGCGATCTTGTCGACGGCGTGGATCACGGTCGTGTGGTCCCGCTTGCCGAAGACCCGGCCGATGGCGGGATAGCTGTAGTCCGTGAGCTCGCGGGTCAGGTACATGGCGACCTGGCGGGCGGTCACGAGGGGGCGGGTGCGGCTGGGGCCACAGATGGCGTCAATGGAGAACCCGTAGCTGGCGGCGGTGGTCTCGAGGATGAACTGGGGGGAGATCCGCCGTGGTTCGCCGGCGGTCACCAGGTCGGAGAGCACCTGCTCGGCCTGGCCCAGGGAGATCGGCTCCTTGTTGAGCTTCGCGAAGGCACAGATGCGGATGAGCGCCCCTTCGAGCTCCCGGATGTTGTCCTTCACGTGCGAGGCGATGAACTCGAGG
>DATAYX010000340.1:0-3973 GCA_036272355.1 Acidimicrobiales bacterium | reverse complement strand
GGGCGACAGGAGGAACGGCACGTCGTGCAGGTCACGGCCGAAGCCCATGATGTCGAAGAGCACCATCGGCTGGTTGTACGTGTTGTAGTTGAGGACCTCCGAGCACCGGACCTCCTCGATGCGCTCGCAGATGCCCGAGAGGACGAGGGGCAGCGCGTCGTTGGCAAAACCGGGGTCCACGCCGTTGACGAACAGCGAGACGCCGGCGCGCTCGGCCGCCGCGATGACGGGCGCGGCGATGGGATCGTCGGGGGCCGGGTACTGCAGCATGACCGGGCTGGACGAGACCACGTTGATGCCGGCGGCGAGGAAGCGCTCCAGGTCGGCGAGCGCCTCGAAGATCCGGTCATCGGCCATGGCGGTGTGCACGATGCAGTCGGGCCGCAGAGCGAGCAGCGCATCGAAGTCGCTCGACCCGGTGACGCCGAGGGTGTGCCCGAGCCCGGCGAGCTCGCCGGCGTCCTTACCCACCTTGTCGGGGTTGGAGACGAACACGCCGACCAGATCGAGGTCGGGGTGCGCGTCGATGCCGGCGAGCGTGTGGCGCCCGACATTGCCGGTGCTCCACTGGACCACGCGGTGCGCCATGTCTGCTCTCCTTCCGGGCAGGGTGGTCGCCGTCAACCGAGCGGGATGATCTCGCTCGTCTGGAGGACCGGGGTGATGTTCGTGTAGTTGGCGACGTCGGCCAGGACCTCGCCGGTGCCTTCGGCCGCCATCGCTGCGCCCAGCGCATCGACCGAGTCGAACTCGAAGTGGACGGCTGCGACGTACGGGCCGTCGACGCCCTTGTCGATGTCGGCCTTGGAGAGGCCCCAGGCCCGCAGGCACAGAGGCACGTGCTTCTCCCGGTAGTAGTCGTGGTCGAAGGTGGCGCCCTCCGCGGAGGGGTAGAGCACGGACAGTCGGATCACCTGGTCGCTCCTTGTCTACGAGGTCGGGACAGTCTGCCAGGAGCACGAGCGCCGGAAAATCTCGTGCGGTGTGTCGAATTTCCGGGTCCGGCTCCGACACCCTTCCCAACGGCGCCGCTGGGGCGCCCGACGGGGAAGGATGGAGCAATGCGATTCATGCTGTTGCAGAACTACGGAGGTATCGAGAGCGACTGCGCGCCGATGTACGAGTGGACCCCCGAGGAGGTCACCGCGCACATTCAGTTCCAGCAGGCCCTCAACCGGCAACTCGAGGAGCTGGGCGAGCTGATCGACGCCCAGGGACTGGCCGGCCCCGACGAGGCCCGCTCCGTGGTGTCCGACGGCATCACGCCGCTGGTGACCGACGGGCCGTTCCCCGAGTCCAAGGAGCTCCTGGCCGGCTACCGCGTCGTCGAGGTGGACACGCCCGAGCGGGCGGTGGAGATCGCCGCACTGATCTCGGCCGCGCCCGGCCAGGGCGGTGCGCCGATCCGGCAGCGGATCGAGGTGCGCCAGGTGATGAGCGCCCCTGACCCCGAGGTGTGAGCACCTCGGACATCAGCCACACCCCCGCGCGCGTCGAGGGCCTGCTGCGCGAGCTGGCGCCGCGGGCCCTCGGCGCCGTCGTCCGGCGTTACGGGCACTTCGACGATGCCGAGGACGCCGTCCAGGAGGCGCTCCTCGCCGCGTCGTCCACGTGGACGACCGAAGGCCTCCCGGACAACCCGCTCGGGTGGCTGGTCCGAGCGGCGGCCCGGCGCATGACCGACCTCTACCGCAGCGACGAAGCCAGGCGGCGACGCGCTGAGCTCGCCGCCTCCTGGTCGATGGCGCCACCCGAGGCCGGTTCGGGACGTGACGACACCCTGGTCCTCTTCTTCATGTGCTGCCACCCGGCCTTGCCGCCGGCGGCGGCGGTCGCCCTCACCCTGCGTGCTCTCGGCGGTTTGACCACCAAGGAGATCGCCGCGGCCTTTCTGGTGCCAGAGGCGACGATGGCGCAGCGGATCAGCCGGGCCAAGCGCTCCCTCGCCGAGTCACACGAGCCCTTCGCCCTGCCGGAGAACGGTGCGAGGGACGCGCGCCTCGCGCTGATCCTGCGCGTCATCTACCTCGTCTTCAACGAGGGGTACGCGACCAGTCACGGCGCCGAGCTCGAGCGACCGGACCTGGCGGCCGAGGCGATCCGGCTCGGACGCCTGCTGCACGACACCGCGCCCGACGAGCCCGAGGTGACCGGGCTGCTGGCCTTGATGCTGCTGACCGAGGCGCGGCGGCCCGCCCGCACCACCGCGACAGGCGCCCTCGTCCCGTTGCGGGCCCAGGACCGGACGCTCTGGGACCACGCACTGATCGCCGAGGGCACGTCGCTGACGACGAGCGCGTTCGGACCCGGGCCGATCGGCGATTACACCGCGCAGGCGGCCATCGCTGCGCTCCACGATGCGGCAGTGAGCCACCAGGAGACGGACTGGCCACGGATCCTGGCGCTCTACACGCTCCTCGAGCGTCGCGGCGAGAACCCGGTCGTGCGTCTCAACCGCGCCGTGGCGGTGGCCATGGTCGAAGGGCCCGACGCCGCCCTTGGCATCGTCGACGAGCTCTCGAGCACCGGGGCCCTGCGCGACTCCCATCGGCTGAGCGCCGTCCGGGCCCACCTTCTCGAGATGAAGGGGGACACGGACGCGGCCAGGGCGGAGTACGTCACGGCCGCCGGCGGCTCGGCCAACACGCGCGAGCGCGACTACCTCATCATGAAGGCAGCCGCGCTCGGCGTGTGAGGTCAGTCCCCCGTGGAGGGGTCGATGACCGTCGAGACCAGCGACACCCGGTCGCAGGGGAAGCTCCCGCAGCGGGCGTGCTCGAAGATCACGTCCGAGTCCGGTGCGACGTAGACGCAGTAGATCTTGTCGTCGGTCACGTAGCTCTGGAGCCACTTGATCTCCGGACCCAGGCTGGCGATGACCTTGTTGGACTTCTCGCTGATGTCGTGAAGTTCCTGGGCCGTCAACTTGCCTGCTCCGGGAAGCTCCCGCTCGATCACGTACTTCGGCATGTGTACAACCTCCAGCTGATACCATACTGAGAGTATCTCTCTCACATACGATTGGTACGTCATTATGCATACCAAAGGTACGGATGTCAAGGGGCGGCAGGACCGCCGCGTCGCGCAAGGCGACGCCACCAGGGCGTCCCTGGTCCAGGCCGCCCGCGAGCTCTTCGGCGAGAAGGGGTACGTGGACACCTCCCTCGACGAGATCGTGGCCCGGGCCGGCGTCACCAAGGGCGCCGTGTACCACCACTTCGACGGCAAGGAGGGGCTGTTCCGGGTCGTCTTCGAGCAGGTCCACACGGAGGTCACCGACCAGGCGGCGGCCGAGTTCCTCGGGCCCGACTCGTGGCTCGCGCTCCTCGACGGCTGCGCCCTGTGGATCGACGCGCACCTCGATCCGGCCGTCCGCACCATCGCCCTGCAGGACGCCCGCGCCGTCCTCGGCTGGGACGAGGTGCGGAGCATCGAGAACCGTTTCGGCGCCGTCGCGCTCCGCGGCGCGTTGCGCAAGGCGATGTACGCCGGTGTGCTCGAGCCCCAACCGCTGCGCCCGCTGGCCCTGCTGCTGATGGGTGCGCTCGGCGAGGGTTGTCTCTACATCGCCGAGTCGAACGATCCGGACGAAGCACGCACCGAAGTCATGGCGTTGATCACCGACATGCTCTCGGCGTTCCGCCTCGAAGCACCGCCGTCGGCGGCCTCAGCGGACCGAACTCAGGAGTAGCGCGCCGCCCTGGTCCCCGGCGGGTGGAACTCGCCCGGGACGGCATCGGGGTTCTCCACGCAGCACTCGCACTCCAAGCCGTCGGGGTCCCGGAAGAAGAGGCTGAGCATCGGCCCGAAGTCGGTCACGAAGTCGTCCGCCGCGCCACGCTCCATCAAGCGCGCCCGGATCGTCTCGAACGCCTCGAGCGAGTCCGCCTGGAGCGCCAGATGGTCGAGCCGGCCGCGCCCGAACATCGGCGTCTGGCGGTCGGCCTCGGTGTTCCCCTCGATCTGGAAGACG
>DATAYX010000339.1:0-1565 GCA_036272355.1 Acidimicrobiales bacterium | reverse complement strand
CTGGCGATCACGAACTTCGGCCAGAAGTCGGCCGACGAGGTCGTCCAGCGCCTGGACGAGCGCGGGCTGTCGCTGCGCACGCGGGACTAGGGAGCGGACCGGCCATGCAGGCAACCCCAAAGCGCGGCCGCCGGCTCGGCGGGTCCGCGGCGCACCAGAAGGCGATGCTCGGCAACCTCGTCGCATCGCTGATCGCGGCCGAGTCGATCGTCACGACCGAGGCCAAGGCCAAGGCCATGCGCCCGGTCGCCGAGAAGTGCGTCACGAGGGCCCGCAAGGGTGGCGTCGCTGCGCAGCGTCACGTCGTCGCACTCATCCGGGACAAGGACATGACCCACAAGCTCTTCGAGGAGATCGCGCCCCGTTACGAGCTAGAGGGCCGTCCGGGCGGCTACACGCGGATCCTGAAGCTCGGCCCGCGTCCGGGTGACAACGCGCCGATGGCGCGCATCGAGTTCGTCTAGGCCTGTTCCCAGGTTTCGCCGTGGAGGAATCGGCCGGCGCTGGGACGCAGCGCTGGAGGCTCCTCGTCGCGTACGACGGCGCCGCCTTCCGCGGCTTCGCCCCGCAGCCCGAGGTGCCGACCGTCGCCGGCGCGCTGTGCCAGGCGCTCATGCGCACCGCCCGCCTGGACCAGGCGCCCTTGATCACCTGTGCGGGGCGCACGGACGCCGGCGTGCACGCCCGCGGCCAGGTCGTCCACGTCGACCTCCCGCCGATCCCCTATGACGGCCCGGGGTTGGCCCGGGCGATCAACCGGCAGCTGGCGCCGCAAGTTGTCGTGCGGCGTGCCGAAGAGGTCGGTGCCGACTTCGACGCCCGGCGGTCGGCGACGGGGCGAACGTACCGCTATCTGGTGTGGAACGCGCCGGAGGCCGATCCGCTGCTGGCGCCGATCGCCTGGCACGTGAGCGACACCTTGGATCTCGTGGCGATGCGCACGGCGTCGGACGTGCTGTTGGGGATCCACGACTTCCGGTCCTTCTGCCGGCGGCGGCCGGGAACGGACGCGTCGGAGCCGATTATCCGGCGGGTGACGCTGGCCCGGTGGTCGGTGGACGCGGGCCCCGAGGCGGCCGACGCCGACGGCGTCGCTCCTCCGGATTCTGACGAGGCCGGACGGCTGCTTCGCTTCGACATAACCGCGAGCTCGTTCTGCCACCAGATGGTGCGCTCGTTGGTGGCGTCTCTCGTCGACGTGGGGCGGGGGCGGCAGAACGCGGCAGGCCTCCTGGAGCGGCTGCGTGCGGCGTCCAGGCAATCGATGCCAGAACCCGCCCCACCCGAGGGGCTGTGCCTGGTGAGGGTCGACTACGAGGGGGAGCCAGCGCCGCACCCGGGCCGGGAACCCTCCGGCGTTGCCGGGGGCCCCTAGAGCCTAGAGGTCGAAGGTACTCCGGAGCTCCTCCACGATGGTGCTGATTCTTTGGACCTCTTCGCGCAGTGCGTCGACGTCGGCCCGTAAGGAGGTCACCACGTCGTCGAGGGAGACGGTACGCACCGCGACGGCCGCGGCGGCTGCCCCATCCCCGAAGTCGGAATGGGCTTCGCTCTCGGGTGGTTCG
>DATAYX010000338.1:0-17204 GCA_036272355.1 Acidimicrobiales bacterium | reverse complement strand
GTGGACGGTGAACACCTGCTTTTGGCGTTGTTGGAGCAGCCCGATGGGTTGGTGCCGCGCCTCCTCGCCGCGGTCGAGGCCGACACCGAAGGCCTCCGCCGCGACCTCGAAGCCGACCTCGAGCGGCTGCCGCGGGTGAGCGGGCCGGGCGCTGAGCCTGGCCAGGTCATGCTGACGCAGCGCCTCTCGCGGTTGCTCGACGCAGCGGAGCGTGAGGCAACTCGGCTCAAGGACGACTATGTCTCGGTGGAGCACCTTTTCATGGCGTTGCTCGCCGAGGGATCGGGGTCGAGTGCCGGGACGCGCCTTGCTGAACACCGGGTTACTCGGGAGGCCTTTCTCGCCGCTCTCACGCAGATCCGAGGGAACCAGCGCGTGATGTCGGCCACTCCGGAGGGCTCGTACGAGGCGTTGACCAAGTACGGACGGGACCTGGTCGCCGATGCCCGCGACGGACGCCTCGACCCCGTGATCGGTCGCGATGGCGAGATCAGACGGGTGGTTCAGGTTCTCTCCCGGAAGACGAAGAACAATCCGGTGCTCATCGGGGACCCTGGCGTGGGCAAGACCGCAATCGTGGAAGGGCTGGCGCAGCGCATTCTGCGCGGCGACGTGCCCGAAGGGCTGCGTGACCGCACAGTGTTCGCCCTCGACATGGGCGCGCTGATCGCGGGCGCCAAGTACAGAGGGGAGTTCGAAGAACGCCTGAAGGCGGTCTTGGCCGAGATCAAGGCGGCCGAGGGGCGGATCATCCTCTTCGTCGACGAGATGCACACGGTCGTTGGGGCCGGTGCGGCCGAGGGCGCCATGGATGCGGGCAACATGCTCAAACCGATGTTGGCCCGGGGTGAGTTGCACATGATCGGTGCCACCACCGTCGAGGAGTATCGCCGCCACGTCGAGAAGGACGCCGCGCTCGAGCGACGATTCCAGCCGGTGCTGGTGGATGAGCCCTCAGAGGAGGACGCCATCTCCATCCTGCGGGGGCTGCGCGAACGCCTCGAGGTCTTCCATGGCGTCAAGATCCAGGACAACGCGCTGATCGCCGCCGTGGTGCTCAGCCACCGCTACATCGCGGACCGCTTCCTCCCCGACAAGGCGATCGACCTGGTCGACGAGGCCTGCGCGATGTTGCGCACCGAAATCGATTCGATGCCGGCCGAGCTCGACGAGCTGACTCGACGAGTGATGCGCCTCGAGATAGAAGAGGCCGCGCTTTCCAAGGAGGAGGACGCCCAGAGCAGGCGCCGCCTTGAAGAGCTACGCAAGGAGTTGGCAGATCTTCGCTCCGACGCCGACGCGACAAGGGCCAAGTGGGAGGCCGAGCGCCAGGCCCTGCGCAAGGTGCAGAGTCTGCGCGAGGAGATCGAGCGGGTGCGGATGGAGGCGGACGAGGCGGAGCGGGCCTACGACCTGAACCGGGCGGCCGAATTGCGCCACGGACGCCTCCCCGAGCTCGTGCGGCGCCTCGAGTCGGAGGAGTCCCAGCTCGCAGCGAAGCAGGGCGCGCAGCCGCTGCTGCGCGAAGTCGTGACGGAGGACGAGATCGCCGCCATCGTCTCGCGCTGGACGGGCATCCCGGTCTCCCGGCTGGAAGAGGGTGAGCGCGAGAAGCTGGGCCGCCTCGACGAGATTCTCCACCAGCGCGTCATCGGCCAGGACGAGGCCGTGCAGCTTGTGGCCGACGCCATCGTCAGGGCGCGCGCCGGAATCAAGGACCCCCGGCGTCCGGTCGGTTCGTTCATCTTCTTGGGGCCGACAGGTGTCGGGAAGACCGAGTTGGCCAAGACCCTCGCCTGGGCGCTGTTCGACACCGAAGACAACATGATCAGGATCGACATGAGCGAGTACCAGGAGCGTCACACCGTCAGCCGGCTGGTGGGCGCACCACCGGGATATGTCGGTTACGAAGAGGGCGGGCAGCTGACGGAGGCTGTCCGGCGTAAGCCGTACTCCGTGATCCTGTTCGACGAAATCGAAAAGGCGCACTCCGATGTCTTCAATACCCTGCTTCAGGTGCTCGACGACGGTCGCTTGACCGACGCCAAGGGACGCACGGTCGACTTCCACAACGCCGTGCTCATCATGACCTCGAATGTCGGCTCGGAGTACCTGCTAGAAGGTTCGAGTCCGTCTGGCGAGATCAAGCCGGATGTACGGGACCTGGTGCTCGATGACCTTCGTCGTCGTTTCCGTCCCGAGTTTTTGAACCGGGTTGACGACATCGTGCTCTTCAAGTCTCTCACCCGGTCCGAGATCGAGGACATCGTCGGGCTCATGTTCGAGGAGCTCCGCCGACGTGTCGCCGACCAAGGTCTCGAGCTGCTCGTTGCGGACGAGGCCGTGCGGCTTGTGGCCAGGGAGGGGTTCGATCCCGTCTACGGCGCCCGGCCCCTGCGCCGCTTCATCGCCCACGAGGTGGAAACCAGGATCGCTCGCGCCTTGCTCGGCACCGACGTGCGAGACGGCGCCATGGTCCGGGTCGACGCCGATGACGGCGAGCTGACGGTGTCCTTCCACCGGCCCGACGACACAAGTGACCCCGACGATCAGCGCCGGTCAGGCGACGGGGCGATGGTCGGGTCGGGTCGGTGATCGTCGTCTGCCCGACGTGCGGGCGCAAGAACCGGGTTCCACCCGCCGCGTCGGGCGTGCCGCACTGCGCCAACTGTCACTCGGTGCTGCCCTGGGTGGCCGAGGCGGACGATGGCTCGTTTGGCTCCGTGGTCGGACAGTCGACGCTGCCGGTGCTGCTCGACCTCTGGGCCGAATGGTGCGGGCCCTGCCGAATGGTGAGCCCCGCCCTGGAGGAGCTCGCCGGGGAATTCGCCGGACGGTTGAAGCTGGTCAAAGTGGAGACCGACCGTGCGCCCGGCGTCTCCCGTCAGTTCGGCGTGCAAGCGATCCCTACGCTCCTCCTCCTCGAGAGGGGCAGGGAGATCGCGCGTCAGGTCGGTGCCGCACCCAAAGACCGGTTGCACCAGTGGCTTGCCGAATCGCTGGCGACCAGGGACCAGTCCGCGTCGGCATCATCGGAATCGTCGGCGTCGTGACCGATCTCCGCGTGGTCCTGGTCGGCCCACCCGGCTCGGGCAAGGGCACTCAGGGGCGTCGCCTCGCTCAGCGGCACGATCTGGCGCTTCTGTCCACGGGCGACATGCTGCGCAAGGAGGTGGGTGCGCACGCCCCGCTCGCGAGCGGGATCAGGTCCAGCGTGGAGTCCGGTGACCTCGTTCCGGATGCCCTCGTGGTCAGGATGGTCCTGCTGCGGCTGGAGGAGTACCGCCGTGACCCACGAGGGTTCGTGCTCGACGGTTTCCCGCGGTCGGTGCCACAGGCGATCGCTCTCGACACGTGGGCCGAGCGCCACTGGTGCCCACTTCACGTGGTCGTGCGCCTGCAAGTCTCACGGGCGGAACTCGAGCGCCGCCTGCGGCGACGGTCGGTGGCGTTGCGGCGCGCCGACGATGCGGTGGACAAGATCGAGCATCGGATGGAGCTGTACCACGCCACGGCCGACGGCCTCGCGTCCTACTACCGTCGCCGTGGCCTGCTGGCCGACGTCGACGGGGAAGGGGACGAGGACGAGGTCGCCCGTCGTGTGGATCGCGCCGTCATGCGCGCGGCGGTCGCCCGCGAAAACCTGCGCCGCTTGTCGTTCGTCCCACAGAACGGGCACCCGGATCGGTCGGGCGTGCGTCCTCGGATACCGCATCAGTCGTCAACGACGATGCCATGAGTCGACCGGCGAACGTGCCTCGTTGACCCAGGCGAACCCCGACCTGACGCCGACGCGGCTCTCACCCTGTGCTCCTCGCAGTCGAGAGCTGGCTGACCAAGGACTGGAGACACGCGTGGTCCGCACGCAGTCTCTCCGCTAGTTGGTCGAGAATCGGCGCGGGCAGCTGGTCCGCCAAGCCGTCGATGACCAACACCAGGTGCTCCACTCGTCGCTGGTGCTCCAACAACGAGTCCACGACTACGCCCAGTTCCCGGGGCTGTTGGCCGGTCGTTCTGGCCACCGGACCGGGATGGACATCAAGCCGCAACATCAAGGTGGTGGGTCCTTGCATTCGTGACCTCCTCTTGCACCCGCAGCCTTCGGGTGGACTGATCCGTTCCGGCGAACCCGGACAGAGGCCCCACCCAAGATACGATCGCGCCGCTTCGATATCGAGCGGACCCCGCGGCCGCGTGGTTCCACACGGACGTTCTTCCGTTCATTTGCAAGCGCGCCGCGTCCAATCACGTGCTCGGGTGCGTTGCTCCACGCGAACGCGTGGTGCGAGCCAGCCGACTGTCGGCCCAAGCTCGGATATGGAAATGCCTGACGTCCCGATCGCATCGCCGATTGAAGCGCTCTGTCGTCACTGCGCGTCGAAATTCGACCTGTTAGAGCTGACGGAGACAGGCACTGGCCGATGCCCGTTCTGCAACACACTCTTGTCTCCGGATTGGACGAACGTGCTTCTCGAGCACGCTGCGCTCGCCCTTCGTGCCCAAACGAGCTTGGTCAAAGCACTCCGGCGCCTTAACGGGTTGCCCGGGAATATGCGCCTCTTGCCTCATTCGGTCCTGCGAAATCTTTTCGAGGAGATCGGATGGGAACAGAAGCTGGCTGCCGAGCCGTCGGCGCTGGAGGACGAAATCCGACGCATCCGCATGGAACTGGACTACTGGCAGCACCTCGACCCGGCCGAGCGGAACCGGCGCGACCGCGTCGCAATCGCGGACCGCCTACGGGCACTGGCGAGCCGACTGCACGCCACGGAATCCGAGGGCATCGCATATACCTCTAGTGGAGGTGACGCGAAGTGACTGTGATGGGTGCGGTCAAATTCAAACAGTTCTTCCGAGCCGTGGCTGAGGTGAACGTTGACAAGGACGATCTCAAGCGTTACAGCGAATTCTTGAATCACAAGCTCTACGACCTCCTCTTGCTGGCCGAGGCGACCGCCAGGGCCAATCTCCGCGACGTCGTGCAGCCGTGGGATCTGCCGATCCCGAAGGGTCTCCAGGAGCGCATCCACGAGTTCCGCAAGGTTGACACCGACCTCGAGCTTGAACCGATTCTCGAGCAGCTCCAGCAGCTGCCCCCGCTCGACCTGGCGTTGAGCGAAGAGACCCAGGACGAGCTACCTATGCTGATCGGTGGGCTCTCGGCGGCTTTGGCCGAAACCTTCAAGATCATCGATCCGGGCTTGAGAGAGCCTCACAGCGTGCATTGGGAACGAAGCTTCCGCCTCTTTGATCTCCTCTTGTAGAGGGCGGCTCCTTCCGGTAAGTGACCGCTGGCTCAGATCCTCTGGGGGAGTGTTTTCGAGGGCACATTGGCCAACTGATCGAGATCGGGCTCGTGTGGTTCTTCAGTAGAACGCTGCAACCATTCACTTGTTGCGTGGGGTGACTCCGTCTCGCTTACTTGTCAGTTCCGAATTCTCACGGGAATCCGAAAGTCGGAGGCTCAAATGCTCCCCCTCTACTCAGAAGTCCAGCTCAGAGTTCACGAATGCGAAGGCCGACAACCACGTTGTGATCCGAGCACCGCACGCCGGTGGTGATCCCTTCACGACGAGCCATCCGCAGGAGAGCAGCGCTCGTCAGAACAATGAGGCCAAGGATCATCAGGGCGGAGGTGTGGATCCCCACCTTCTGCGTGAGAAGCCCAAAGACCAATGAGACGGGGAGGAAGCCCATCCAGGTCAAGGTTCCGACACCGGAGGAGACGCCTGCCCGGTGGGAGGAAGGGACGTGGTCATGCAGCTGACGCATGGCGACCGTGCTTGTGGCAACAAGGAGCACGGCGAGCACGACCTGGGCGCCGATGACGGCAATGGCGTTGGCGCTGGAAACCAGGACGAAACCACTCGTAATCATCGCCAGGACAACGGCAATCAATGACTTCCCACATTGAGGAATCCGTCCAGCGACCAGGCCACCCAGCCCGAGCGCCGACATCAGGCTTGCCCATTGGGGACCGAACAAAACAGCCGGCGCTCCCAGAGCCACCATCCAGAAAGGCCCGAACTCCACGAGCATCTGCAGGAGCACGCCCGTGAGGACGAGTGAGACGATGATCGGCCGTAGCTGGCGGGCGTCGATGAACGTCCGGTAAGTCGTCGCGACCTGATGGCGTAGCGGCGCGGATTCTTCCGCTCGGTGGAGCTGGGGCTCGCGCAGCCGTCCGACCACGATGATCGAAACGATGACGAATGGAATGGTGAGGAAGTAGGTTGCCCGTGGCGACCACAGCTGTGCAATGGCTGCACCTGCGAGTGCGCTGACGACGAGTGCAGCACTCTCGCCCACTTGCACTCGACCGAGGAAGCGCTCAAAGCCGTCGCTGGTTCCGGTCTCTTCGAGGAGTACGTCGTAGACGATGGAGTCGACGGTGCCTGAGTGCAGCGCGAAATACACACCCAGGAGTAGCGCTGAGATGAGATACATCGGCACATTGGTGCTCAGGCCGCCGACGAGTTCGCTCGCGCCGAGAGCCGCGTTGGAGATCATGAGGACGCCGCGGCGACTCCATCGGTCAGCCAGGATCCCGCTGGGGATCTCCAGGAAAGGCACGATCGCCGCGTACGTAGCGGCCAACAGTCCGACAGTGGCTGCGGTGAAGCCAATGTGCTTCAGGAACAACTTCTCGACGGGCGCCCAAAGGGTGATACCCAAGACCCAAGAAGAGACGTAGAGGGGCAGCAGTCTGCGGTGGATTCTGATCTTTGCGGCAGCTGATTCCGGGGGGGCAGGCTCTGACGTTTCAGGCACGGAGTTCACGGAAGCGGTCGTCATGCATGTTGAGACGACGCCCAGCCGATCATTCATCGTTTGTACTCAAATACGGGCCTGGGCTGGGACTTCTCTTTCCGGCCTCGCGGAAGTCAGTTCGTTCGGGCGAGACCGGTGAGCGCGGTAAGGGACGCGCCGGGGTTGGAGAGCCACTGCACCCCCAGGCCAGATATCCAGAGGACCTCTCCGGCGCGGAATCGCAGCCGCCCGCCATCGCGTAAACGAAGCTCCACCTGGCCGCATTGGACCTCAACGAGCGCATCACACCAGGTCGTCGGCTCGCAAGCCACCTCGCTGCCAGGCTCGAGGATCAAGAGCCGCAACTCATAGCCTGCCGGAAGCGACCGAGCGAGCAGCTCGAGCCGCCCGCCGGTCGCTGCACCCTCGGTCAAGTCCGTGGTTCCTCGAAAACGACGGGCAGTCCGAAGGAGGGGAAGCTGTCCGCAAAGAACGTCGTGATTTCCACGATCTGGCCGTTCTCGATCAGGAATACATCGATCGTGGCCGCGTCGAACGTCGTGCCATCCCAAGTCTTGACGTAGTTCGCGGCCGCCGGCTGCCCATTCGCCCTGACCGGTATGAGCCGCCATTCGCCGGGATTCTCCTCGCCAAACAGATCGCGGAAGAAGCCTGCCACGGGCTCGAAACCGTCGAAGCGCGCAAGTTCCGGCGGCATGCTGAAGCGCACGTCGGGACCCAAGAGCGCGATCACGGCGTCGGCGTCGGCGCGTTGGTGTGCATCCATATACCGTTGGACCAGCCGACGCTCATCTTCTGAAGGCGGGGTGACTGGCGACCACTCGGGCTGGCTCGGTCCGACAATGTCCTGCATGCGGGCCCGGGCGCGCTGCAACGCGCTGTTCACGGCGGGAATACTGCCTTCCAGTACCTCTGCTGTCTCTGCCGCCGACCATCCCAAGACATCACGCAGGATGAGGACCGCCCTCGGTCGGGGTTCGAGGTGTTGGATGGCTGCAAGAAACGCCAAGGCGATGGTTTCCTTGGCCACCACGATCGCCTCGGGCTCCCCCGAATGTGTCGGATCTGGTTCCAGCAGGTTGTCCGGGAAAGGCTGGAGCCAGGGCACCTCATCGAAGCCGGGACCGCGACCGGCGATTGCCGACGGGTCGACGATCTGGACACGCCGGTTACTCCGTTTGATGGCATCGAGACAGGCGTTCGTTGCAATGCGATACAGCCAGGCACGCACCGTCGAGCGCCCCTCGAAACTGCTGCGCCCGCGCCAGGCTCGAATGAACGTCTCTTGGACGAGATCTTCCGCGTCATCGAGGTTCCCGACCATGCGGTAACAATGCACCCGCAGTTCCTTGCGGTGGAGGTCGAACAATGTGGTGAACGCCTCCTCGTCACCTGACTGCACGGCGGTAACCACAGATGGGCTCTCGCCAACGGCAGGCATCTGGCCTGGCTCTGCTCGGTCATCAGGCGTGGTCACAAGTCTTCTCCTTTTGATGGGACCCCCTTCGTCCTCAGTCATTGAGACGACGCTCACTCCGAGACTCATCGAAATGATCGAAAATTTCGCGACCCACAGTGTGCTTCGAACGGCACGGCCAATCTGGGAAGATCCGCTACCAGGGCGCTTGGCGCGTGGTTTCGGCTGATGGAGATCTTCAGCGGCGGTGGTTGGTCGCGTGGATGTCCGGTGGGTATACCACCGAGACATCCCCGTGGCGCGAAGATGGAGGCCCCGCCACTGGGAACTGTCCGCGGAGTGCTTATTGGACGAGCGACACCGTGCCACAATTGGCGGCGAGGCCGGCGATGGTTGCGCCGCCGACCGTGATCCCGAGTGCCTGCAGGACGGGCCCGTAGGCGCCGGAGAGCACCCGCATGGTGTTCGTGACATCGGCATTGGCGCCGCTGGCCGCCGAGAACGTCAGTGCCGGTGGGCTCGTCGTCTCCCACGTTGTGGGTCTCGATTCCGGGTTGGTACCCGACGATGCAGTCGTCCCTGACGGGGGGACATCTGCGCCGGAAGGGTTGGCGGGCCCCGTGAACGAGGCCGAATTGGTCGACGTGCCGCTGGAGAACGTGCCTTGAGCGGTCGTGTTGCCCTGAGACGTCAGGGTTACGCCGTTGGAGCCGCTGCTGACGGCACTGGTGGTCACCGGTGTCAGAGTCATGCTGTACAGCGAGTCGTCGACACAGGTCATGGCGCTGAGAGCGGCTGTTCCAGTCGCCGCAGAAAGAGGAATGCTCAGCGTTCCGATCGATTGGCCCTGGCGAGTCAGGACCATGGACAAGGTGGTCTGGACCTGTGCGTCGGTCGCGGTCGTTCCAACCGGCCCGAAAGCCACCTGAGTGGTCGCCCCGGGCACAGTCGACAGCATGACGTTGGACACAGAGAGTCCCGGGTCCCCGGCGAGCGCGGAATTGAGGTTGAGTGCGGACGTGACGTTGATCCCGTTCATACCGTTGGCCAGTTCGGCTTCCGTCGTCAACATCTGCAGCACGTTCACGCTGGCGTCGAGACCCTGCTGCGAGATAGAGGGATTCGAGCAGTTGTACACGGTCGAGCCCACGTTGATGTTGGCCAGCTGGCAGAGATTGACGTCCGTACTCTGCGCGGATGAAAAGGCGCCGAGCGCCTCCGATGAGCTGTACGCAGTGCTCCCCGTCCCATAGACGCTCTCGACTGCACTCTGGTAAACGCTGAGCCACTGTCCTGCCGTCAGTTGCGCCGTCATCACGTTGGACGCGGTCAGTAACCCGCCCGAAGCGGTGATCAACTGAGCGATGCTGACGTTGGCGGTGACGAAGCCTTCGTAGTCCGCAGGGGTCAGAGAGACCGACGAACCGAGCCCCGACAGAAGAACGTTCAGGACGGCGCTTTGAGTGCTGGTCACGTTGACGAGGTACGTCCCCACCGAGAACCCGGCAACCGGATTTTGGGTCGCGATCGACGTACCGGACGCCGAGCCCGAGACATTGTTACCGGCGTGACCCGACACCACGTTGAAACCGCCGAAGAAGACCTGTGGCACGGACTGGTTCGCCGTCACCTCGACCGCGTTGCAGCCGGGATGGACAGGAGGAGCGATGGCCGCTTGGCACGAATTGCCGGCGAAGCCGTCGGCCGTGAACCTCCCGGTCGAGCTGTTGTAGTACCCCGGCACGACAGTGAGGTGTGCGTTGGACCCGTTATCGGCGAGGACCGTGGCCAACTTGCCGTCGAGGTACGTCTGGACCGCTGAGATCGAACTCAGTGTGTCGGCGTA
The DNA here is from genome assembly GCA_036272355.1 of Acidimicrobiales bacterium. GTDB lineage: Bacteria > Actinomycetota > Acidimicrobiia > Acidimicrobiales > RAAP-2 > Bog-473. Next base: position 7,170 of record DATAYX010000338.1, on the reverse strand, counting down.
GCTGATGTAGCGGGCGAGATTGAGTGCCGCGGTATCGGCGATCGCCTGCGCCTGCCGACTCCCGTAGATGGTGAACCCCACATCTACGCCGGTGGCGCCCGCCCAGAGAAGCAGGACCATGCTCACCGCCGTCAGGACGAACGCGGCACCGCGCTGGTCGTCACGGCCGCGGAGGACTCTTTTGCGGATCCAGGCGGCCCGCACCTAGGACCCACTCGGCGTCGAGAGCTGCACTACGCCCGTCGACGAGATCGGCGACGGCGTGATCACGCCAAGTCCGACGAGCTCGGGGGACAGGCGCGGAAGGCTGTTCCCCGCCGCGCCCCGTTCGCCCTCTCCCCGCTGCCGCCAGTGTCGTACCGCGAAATCCCGCGCATGCGGTCCCATTACGGTGACCCCCACCTCTGCATCTCCGCCGACACCACCCTTGGTTTGCGTTGCAACAGCAATTGGTGCCGGTGTGATTCTCGGGAGTGCCGTCGACGCGCTACATAGGCCATCAAGCCCATTTGGTCCGCCACACGGGACGGCTTCATCGGAGAATGGTCAAAAGGTCCTATGGACTTCTGGAGCGGTCCCAGACCTTCTTCCGTTGCCCAGAAACGGCGATCCCCTCGGTCACTGCTTCTGCCGAGTGATGATGGCCGCCTTTCGACGGTCCGGAACCGCCTAGGTCGCGATGTGGTCGCGAGGCCGTGTGGCGCGCGGTCTCGTGATCTCGAAGAAGCCGTCATGCTCGGAGAGCACGGTGATGGCATCCCACAGCCGAACGGCCTCGGGTCCCGTTGGAGCCGGCGCCATCACGGGCCCTTTGAAGCCGTGGGGCGGATCGGCCCTGACGACGATGGTCGGCGTCTGTGTCTTCGGGCCGCCGAAGGCGTAAGCGACATCCATCGACGCACAGATCGGCCCGTCCCACTTCTCGTCACCGGCCGCCTCCACCAGGTGTGTGTCAAGACCCGCGGCGGCAACGGTGTCGACGAGAAGCTCGTCTCCGCCGGCGCCATCTCGTGAGAACCGGCGCCGTCCCCACTCCGTGTAAAGCCGGCCCACCGCGTCTTCGCCCGCTTCGGCACGCGCCGCTTCGAAGATGCGCAGCATGCGGTGTGCGAGCGCGTGACCGTCGAGGGCCTGCTGACGGTAGTTTTCAGGCACGGTGGGGGCGACGCCGTAGTCGTCGCGAATCTCGAGGCAGTACGAGCACCAACTGATTGCGAGGTCTCGCTGTGGTGCGACCTCGAGCAGCCACCGAGACGTGATCCAAGCCCAGGGACAGCTCGGGTCGACGTAGAACTCGACGTCGATCACGGAACCGAAGTCTAACGGTGAGATGCGTTTCTTCGCCCCACCGTTTGGACGTCCTCTCGGTAGGCTGACCTCGATGGCCGAAACCGCTGACAAGGAGCCGGACGAGTTCGAAAAGCTGCGTGCCGCGCGGGGTGAGGGTTGGCAATGGTCTCGCATCCAAGAGGAGTCGTGCCCACAATGCGGTTTGAACCCGGCAGCGATGGAGCCCCAGGCCCTCGGACCCAGGGTGGTCGAGCTGGCCGGCAAATGGCGCACCTTTCTCGTCGGAGCCGATGACCGGTTCTTGCGGCACAGCCCCGGGCCGGGGGTGTTCTCGCCGCTGCAATATGGAGCGCACGTGAGCGGCATGCTGCGCGTGGCTACCGAACGTCTGGAGTTGGGCCTCGAGCAGGACGCGCCAACCGTTCCCATGTTCAACCCGGGACAGGACGAGTGGGCGCACTACAACGATTTGGAAGCACAACAGCTGGCCGATGAGCTGGAGGGAAATGCCTCCCACGTCGCAGACATCCTCAGAGGGCTGGACGGATCCCAATGGTCTCGCACGGTCGTCAATGACCGTGGCCAGTACGGGGTCCACACCTTCACCTTGGTGGGTATCGGCCGCAACGTCGTGCACGAGTCACACCATCATCTGCTCGACGCCAAGGGCACTTTGGCCCTGGGTGCAGTTCCCTAAGTCTTCAGAGGAGGTTTGCTGTGGAGGATGCAGGGCTGCGTGAGGTCGTGCTCGCGCTGGAGGCACGGGTGGCCCGCCTCGAGGACCAGGTCGCCATCCATCGCCTCATCAACAGCTGGGGTCCGGCCGTAGACACGGGTCAGGCGGAGGCCGCGGCAGCGCTCTTCTCTGACGACGCCGTCCTGACATCCGATATGTCGCATCTTGTCGGACCCACGGCGATCGTGGAGATGGTCCGGAGCGAGGGCCAGCAGTCCCTGATCGACCAGGGCTCGGCACATATTCCGGCCTTTCCTCTCGTGGACATCGATGGCGACAGGGCGCGAGCGATCGGCTACTCGCGGGTATACCTGCACACGGACTCGGGCTACGAGGTGTGGCGCGTGTCGGCCAACTATTGGGAGTTCAGCCGAACCGCGGACGGCTGGCGCGTGAGCAGCCGGACCAACCATGTCATCGACGGAGGATCGGAGGCGCAGGCCCTCCTGGCCGGGTGGTTCACGTGACCCTCGTGGCGCGGCTTCCATCAATCGAGAAGGGAATGATGCACATCTAAGGGGCGGGTGGTGCTCCAGATGCGGATAAACCGTCGCGGATCCCGAATCGTGTCAGCACACCGAGCGGTTGCTTCGGAGTGCTGCCTTCGCTATGCCCGACGGCCGAGGAAGTAGAGGAACTCGGTCTGCACATCGGCGCCCGGTGGGGGTTCGAGCTTGGCCGCAAACACGTTCGGCATGCGGATCATGGCGTCCATCGGCTTGAGGGTTTCGAAGGCTTGTTGGACGGATTCCTGGTCGAGGTGCTCGTCCGCGCCGATCGTGCGCGCGAGGTCCCACGTGTGCACCAGGACGTCCATGGTGACAAAATGGCTGATGATTTCGCCCGCCGGCATCTTGCCGGTTGGCCCGTCTAACTCTTTCGCCGACGCATCCGGGTCGCCGGTGATCTCGGCGATCCCACGCGAGGCTTCGCCCCAAGCCTTCTTCGGGTCTTCGTCCGCGCCGAGTGGGCTCGACTCGCCACCCCTCACACCTGCGATCACACCGCGGTGTCCCTCGACGACATGGGCGACGATGTCGCGGGCCTTCCACTTCTCGCAGGGCGACTGGGCGTCCCACTGCCCTGGAGCCACGGCCCTCACCGCCGCGTCGAAACCAGCCGACACCGTTCGATAACTGTCTTGGAGTTGGGTCATGGATGCGATCGTAGGCATGTCGCAGAGAGCCGGGGGTACCGGTCGTCGCGGTGGGACTAAGCAGCACCCGACGTGTCGATGCGCGACATGATGCGAGCAGCATCGCGACCGAGACGACGAAGCTGTTCGGGCGTCAGGACATCGATCACCAGCGATCGTATGTGTTCAACGTGGGCAGGAGCTGCGTCAGCGAGTCTCTTCAATCCCTGGTCCGTCAGGATGGCGTTGGTAAACCGCCCGTCGGTGCGATCCGGTTCGCGACGGACCAAGCCGCTGTTCTCCAGGCGGTCGACGAGATGTGAGAGCCTCGACAGTGACGCATTTGTGACTTCCGCAAGTGCACTCATCCGCATCGTGCGCGCCGGGCTCTCCGACAGCATGGCGAGAACCTGGTATTCGACCATCCTCAGCTTCGAATCCCGCTGCAATTGCTGGTCGATCGACCAGGGGAGCCAGGTCAGCACGCGTACGAAAGAAAGCCACGACGAGAGCTGTTCGGCCGTCAGCCATCTGACCGCGGGATCTTCGGCCTGACTGATCTCTGGACTTGACATGCCCACGAACATTACCAGGGATAAAGCCGAAGAAAAGAGAGATTCACTTGACATTTCACGTTTCCGCTCATCGTCGCCGCTCCGCGCCTCGGACCCGGTCGGCGTTGCCACGATGATCGTATCTGCGCAAACAGGAGGCCTAAAAGACACCGATTCGCCCCGGGATGGGGGTGGCGAGCGGGAGCATGGGCCGGGGACATGGAATCCCCGATGGGACCCCATGTCACTTGACAATTCAAGTTATACGGAATACAACTCAAGCAGCACTCGAGACAGGAGGTCCTCCCAATGAGAGTGGCATTGACAGGTTCAACCGGATACGTCGGATCGCACATCCTCAGGGATTTGCTCGATCACGGCCACGAGGTGGTCGCCCTCGTCAGGGACGGGAGCCAGGCGGACGAGGTCACCTCCCAGGGTGCGAAGGCTGAGGTTGTGGATCTCTATGACCGTCGGACCGTCGCGAACCTCTTCAGCGACTCGGACGGGGCCATTCACACCGCCAGCCCGGGCGATGCTACGAGCGCCGACCTCGACTCGGCCGTGGTCGATGCCGCGATCGAAGCCTTGGACGGCACCGGCAAGCCCTACGCCCAGATCAGCGGGCTGTGGGTGTTCGGGGACAACACGTCGATCACGGAGGACTCGCCCTTCGACGCGCCCGCCATGGTGTCCTGGAAGGAACCGATCGAGCGCCGCGTCCTCGCCGCCGAGGGAATGCGCGGCGTCGTACCCATCTCGAGCGTTGCCTACGGTGACGGCGGCGGGGGAATTCCGGGCCTCCTGCTCGGCTCGCCACGCGATGACGAGGGCAATCTGATCATGGTCGGCAGCGGGCAGCAGCACTGGTCAAGCGTCCACGTCGCCGACCTGGCGGACTTCTTCAGGCGAGTGCTGGAGGATGACACCGCGCGCGGCTACTACGTAGTCGGAAACGGCGTGAACTCTACGGTGGCAGAGATCACCCAGGCGGCGGCAGTCGCCGCGGGGGCTCCAGGCACTGTCCCCGGTTCGGATGAAGAGGCACGCGCCCGACTGGGGGACTACTTCGCCGAGGTTCTCCTGCTCAGCCAGGGCACGCTCGCGGCCAAGGCCCGTGCCGAGCTCGGTTGGGAGCCGGCCCACCCCTCGCTGCTCGAGGAATTCCGGGCGGGTAGTTATCGCAGCTGAGCGGGCCGGTCGTCACTGGCCTTCCCCACTGTTCCGGAACGGCCGTACCTCGATCGGCAAGGTCGTGGCTCGGGCCAGCTTTCGCCCCCAGTCGAGGGCTTCGTCGAGGTTCGCGGCCTCGATGATGGTCACGCCACCGATGTACTCCTTGGCCTCGACGTACGGACCATCTGTCATGGGCATCTTCTCGCGCCGGGGGTGAATCACCCTCGCGGTGTCGGGCGCTTCGAGGCCGCCGGCGAACACCCATGCGCCGGCAGACTGGAGCTCATCGCGTAGGGCGGCGAGATCGCGGGCGATGATCTCCAGCTCGTCGCTCGGAGGTGGATCGCCGTCCGGTTGGTAGATGTTCAACAAGAACTGCGTCATCGTTCACTCCTAACGGCTCGGTGAGGTTCCGTCACGCCGCCTCCCCGGCCCGCTCGTAGACGGCGATGACCACGCCCGCCGACGTGGGCGCGCTCTCGCGCAGTCGCAGCGAGGCGCCGAGCTCGTCAGGGAACAGCCGCCGTCCACTCCCGAGCACCAGAGGGTGGATCATCAACAAGAACTCGTCGATCAGGTCGGCCGCCATCAGAGCACCGATCAGCTCGCCACTGCCCATGATCCCGAGGACGCCGTCGGTACGCAGCTTGAGCTCACTGACCGAGTCGGCGATTGAGCCTCGCAACAGGGTCGAGTTGGGCCACGAGAGCGGTTCGGCGAGCGTGGACGACACCACGTACTTGGGGGTGTCGTTGAGCATGGGAGCGAATGGGCTGTCCGGTTGTTGGTTCCAGTAGCCGAGCAGGTCCTCGTAGGTACGACGTCCGAACAACCACCCGCTCAGGCCGCCTCCGGCCGTCATCCGTGCGCCCATGGCGTTCTGCAGCGCGTCGTCGGGCGGCGTTTCGGTGCGGTGACCCCATCCCGAATGCCGGAATCCACCTCGGGTGTCCTCGTCGGCGCGTCCGGGCCCCTGCATCACGCCGTCCAGCGTCACGTGGTTCATCACGACGATTCTGCTCATCTCCAGCCTCCTGTGGTCAGTGCCTGCTGCCCTCTCCGGGCAGGCCGATGTCGACTGGACCAGGCAGTCACCTGGCCCGCATCGCCTACACGATCGGCGCGGGCGGAATTCGACATTTCGGGTGCCACGAGGGCACGGAATCCCTCGGGCCGTGCGGCGACTGTGGCGGCTAGCCGAAGAGGCGCTCCTCCTATTCGCCGGCGGAGTAGAGCGTGTCGTCGAGCTCCGCCCACCCATCGAGGCCGATCGGTCCGTCCGTCAAACTGGTCGCGGCAATCACGGCGATCTGATCGGGGTCCCGAGCGAAGACCGCGGTCCACCTGGTGTCGTCGCCGTGCCTCGCGCTGAGGCAACCTTGTTTGTCGAGTTCGGCGGCGATGCGCTCGAGTTCTTCGGCCGTCTCGACTTCAAAAACGACCGCTCGGATGCCGACGTGACCAGCGCCGATGACGCGCCGGGCGGACGTGGTGCCGACCGATCGAAGGACGATCACCGGGGGGTTGTCGTTCCCCGGAGCGGACATAGCTGCCAACTGGTCCTTCCTCGCCAGAAGGGTGAAGGCGTAGACCTCTCGGTAGAAGTCGATGGAACGGTCGAGGTCCGAAACGTTCAACACCACACCCTGGAAGTTCATGTGTTACTCCGAGTCCTGAGGTCTTGACATCTTGCCGTGCGTGCCTCGGCTCTGCACGAGAAGGCACAGCTGGCATCGTGGGTGCTGCCTCGGATCTCGGCGAGTGGGTTGTGAACCCAATATGCTGCCGATTGAGGCGAATATGACCGCAGACGACACATCCGACGAGGACCTGGACGACAGCGGCGCGGGGAAGGATGCCCAAGTCGACGAGGTGGAAGAGGAGTCGTTTCCCGCTTCCGATCCTCCGTCGACCTGGGCTGGTCGGAACACGGATTCTGGCGAATAGGCATTGCGGAGCCGGAGCCGCGGGCGGGGAGCCCGGCAGCGGCACCCCCAGTACCTCGGCCGGATCGCCGGAATGCAAAATAGGTCCGTGAGCGCCGAACTCGACGAACTGCGCCGACTGCGGAGGGCGCGGGACCAGATGGACCGCGAATACGACAAGCCGCTCGACGTCCCCGCGCTCGCCCGCACCGCGTTGATGTCAACGGCGCACTTCAGTCGCCGGTTCCGCGAGGCCTACTCCGAGACGCCCTACTCCTACCTGATGACGCGTCGCATCGAGCGGGCGAAGGCGTTGCTGCGGCGAGGCGACCTCACCGTGACGGACGTGTGCTT
>DATAYX010000337.1:0-1791 GCA_036272355.1 Acidimicrobiales bacterium | reverse complement strand
CGAGCCCGCTGCCATCGACGTGGTCGTCATCTCGCACTTCCACGCCGACCACTGCTTCGGCTGGCCGTTCTTCCTCCAGGCGGTGGCCGAGGCCGGCGGTGGTCGGACGTTGCACATCGTGGGGCCACCGGGGCTCGAGGCCCACCTGGCCGACATGATCGACGTGGCCAAGGTGCGCTCGACCCTCGAGATGGCGCAGCAGCGCCTCGACCTCCGCTTCGTGGACGTCGACGGCTCCTGGCAGGAGGCTGCCGGCCTGCGGTTCCGCGCCGTCGAAGTGGAACACGTCCCCTACCTGCGCTGCTTCGGCTACCTCTTCGAGCGGGGCGATCAGCTCGTCGCCTACAGCGGCGACGTGCGGCCCTGCGCCGGCCTCACCGAGCTCGCAACCGAAGCCGATGTCCTGGTACTCGAGTGCAACGGGGCCCACGGCGGCCCCCGCACCCACATGGAGGAGGCCGACGTCCGCGACCTTCAGGCGGCGCATCCGGATACGCACTTCGTGCTGACCCACCTCGGTGAGCAGGTCGATACCACGTCGATGCCCGGGGTGACGATCCCCGAAGACTTCCAGCGGCTGAGGGTTTAATTGGAAGTCTCTTTTCGGGAGCCATTGGCGAGGACCCCGGAGGCGGCCGGCAACGAAGGGTCGTCTTGGCCGCTTCGGGGACCCGCAGGGGAAAGGCGCCGGTTCGATCGAACCGCCGCCGGAATCCCGACCGTTCGCTCAGCTCGAGGAAGCGAAGCGGTACCCGACCCCGCGCACCGTCGTGATCAGGACAGGTGTCGAGGGGTCGGCCTCGATCCGGGAGCGCAGCCGCTTGATATGCACGTCCAACGTCTTCGTGTCGCCGATGTAGTCCGTCCCCCAGACCCGGTCGATCAGGACGTCTCGGGTCAGGACCCGGCCGGCGTTCTCGACCAACAGCCGCAACAGCTCGAACTCCTTGCGCCGCAGGTGGACCTCGTCGCCGCGCACGAACACCCGACGCTGGTCGAAGTCGACCATGATCCCGTTGGCCTCCCAGGTACCGTCGCTCCCGAACTCGATCGACCCGGTCTCGGAGGATTCGGGTCCGCCCGGTGCACGCCGCAGCACGGCCCGCATGCGGGCAACCAATTCGCGCAACCGGTACGGCTTGGTCACGTAGTCGTCGGCACCGACCTCCAATGCGACGACGGTGTCGATCTCAGTGCCCTTGGCCGTGACCATGATGATCGGCACCTGCGAGCGCGTGCGGATGGTGCGGCAGACGTCGATTCCGGACATCTTCGGCAGCATGAGGTCCAACAAGATGATGTCGGGCTCCACCTCGTCGAAGAGCGCCAGCGCCTCGGTGCCGTCCCGCGCCACCGTGACCCGGAAGCCCTCGTTGTTCAGGCCGATGACCAGTGCCTCGATGAAGGATTCCTCGTCCTCCGCCAGCAGGACCTTGACCGGGCCTTCGGCGGCCGCTCCCCGCCCAGCCTTCTTCTTGGCTTTCGCCTTGGTCACGTCACGAGCTCCGCCTGGATCGGCAGGACCAGCGTGAACGTCGAGCCCTCGCCCTCGCGCGACTCGACGTCGACCCAACCCTGGTGGTTGTTGGCGACGTGACGCACGATGGAGAGGCCGAGGCCCGTGCCGCCGGTGTCGCGGCTGCGGCCGTGGTCGACGCGGTAGAAGCGCTCAAAGATACGGTCGAGGTCACGGGCGGGAATGCCGACCCCATGGTCCTGCACCGAGAGCCGCACACTGTCGCGCTCTTCGATGCGCCAGTTCGGGGAGCCGGCCGAGGTGGTCTCGAGCTG
>DATAYX010000336.1:0-4963 GCA_036272355.1 Acidimicrobiales bacterium | reverse complement strand
GGCCTGCGCCCGCTGGTGAACCTGGTGACGCCGGGCACCCGTGGACGTCGTCGGTCGGCCCAGACACGCCGAGGGTGGCGTGGCCGGCGCCGAGGCCGGGGAATGGGCGCCAGCGAGGTCGTGTTGGAAAAGTCATGAAGTTTGCCGTCAACTGGGATTACCGCTGTCCGTTCGCCCGCAACGCCCATGAGCACATCGCCGTGGGTCTGGCCGACGGGGCCGAGTGGGACGTGACGTTCCTGCCGTTCTCGCTCAGCCAGGTCCACGTAGCCGAGGGTGACCCGGCCGTATGGGACAACCCCGACAAGGCCAAGGACCTCTTGGCTGTGGCATCGGGCGTCGTCGTGCGAGACCAGTACCCAGACCGTTTCCTCGATGCGCACGTCGCCCTCTTCGCGGCGCGGCACGACGAGGGTCTGGACCTGCGGATCCCCGAGGTCGTGGCAGGCGTGCTCGACGGCGTCGGCGTCCCAGGTGACAAGGTCATCGCGGAGGTGCAGTCGGGCGCGCCGCTCGAGGAGGTCCGCCGGGCCCACGAGCAGTCCGTCAACGAATGGGCGGCATTCGGCGTCCCCACGTTCGTCGTCGACGGGCGGGGTGTGTTCGTGCGCATCATGAGCCGGCCAAAAGGCGACGCTCAGCGGGCGCGCTCCAACATCGACGGCGTGCTGCAACTCTTCGACTCGCTGCCGGACCTCAACGAGTTCAAGGCCACGAAGATCGAACTCTGAGGCTGAGGCGGGACCGCCCCGCCTGGTCTCAGGCCTTGGCCAGCTCGCTCATCAACGTGAAGGCCCGCTCACGCTCGGCGGAATTCCCGGTGATAGCCGCGCCGAAGTCCGTGGCGCCGGCCTCGGCCAGCCGGGCAACCGCCGCGGCCACCGCCTCCTCGTCCCCGATGAAGGCGACGTCGGCCGGACTGTCGGCACCCTCCTTGTCGAGCATCGCTCGATACGAGGGCAGGTTCGGGTAGATCGACAATTCCTTGTTGATGCGTTCCTTCGCCGCCTCCACGTCGCTCGTCACCGCGACGGGCAGCGACACGAACACCCGCGGTGCGGGACGGCCCGCGGCCGTGGCCGCCGCCCCGATCGTCGGCGCGATGTGGTCACGGATGGTCCCGGTGCCGGTCATCCAGGTGATGGTGCCGTCGGCCACGGTCCCCGCCAGCTTCAGCATCGCCGTCCCCAACGCCGCGACGAGCACGGGGGGTGCCGCCGCGCCCTTCACCCCGACCGGTTGGTACGCGTTGCACGTGATCCGCTCGCCCGCGAACGAGACGGTCTCGCCCCGCAACAACGGCATCAACGCGGCCAGGTACTCCTTCATGTACGAGTACGGCTTGTCGAAGCTCATGCCCCACATGCCCTCGACCACCACTTGATGCGACAGGCCGATCCCCAAAATGAGGCGGTCGTCCGTCGCCGCCTGCACGGTCAGGGCCTGTTGCGCCAGCATCATCGGATGCCGCGGATACACGGGCACGACGCCGGTGCCCACCTCGATCCGGGGCACCTGCGACCCCGCGACGGCGAGCAGCGTCAGAGCGTCGGGCCCGAAGATCTGCGAGGCGAAGGCATGTGCAAACCCCGCCTCCTCGAAGCGCTGCAGCTGCTCCACGATCCGGGGGAGCGGCTGCTCCACATCGAGCAAGCCGCCGATGCGCAGTTGTGTGGCCATGGTCGTCGGACTCCTCGCGTAATCTGCCTGTTGTGTCAGGCCCCCTGTCTATGCCAAACCCCGGACGGGGGCGAGCGAGCTGAGCACTCACGACATCGGCTTCGTCGGGGCCGGACAGCTGGCACGCATGGCCGGCGAGGCCACGAGCGCGCTCGGCCTGTCCATGGCGGTCCTGGCCCAGCGGCCCGATGACGCCGCCTGCGCCGTCGCCACCGAGGTCGTCGTCGGGACGCCCTTCGCCGAAGCCGACCTCCGCGCGCTGTGCGAGCGCTGCGCCGTCGTCACCTTCGACCACGAGAAGGTCGACCTCGACCTCGTCGCCGGGCTCAGCGCGGAGGGTTACGTCCTGCGCCCAGGGAGAGAAAGCCTCGAGTTCGCCGTCGACAAGGCCCACATGCGGTCCGTCCTCGACGCTGCCGGTGTCCCGATGCCCGCCTACGCGATCTTCGACAACGGACCCGACGCAGCGGAGGCCGTCGGCCGCTTCGCCAACGAGCACGGCTGGCCGGTCATGCTCAAAGCGGCGCGCGGGGGCTACGACGGCAAGGGTGTGTGGCCGGTTACCGGCGCGTCCGCGGCGGCCGAGGTCCTCGCCCACATCGAGGGCCGGGCCGTGGTCGAGGAGCTGCTTCCCCTCGACGCCGAGTTGGCCGTCATCGTGGCACGCCGCCCCTCAGGCTCCGCCGTCGCCTGGCCGGCGGTCGAGACCGCGCAGGTGGGCGGGGTCTGCCGCGAGGTCCTGATCCCGGGGCGCCTGCCGAGCGAGGTCGTCGAGGCCGCGACCGGGCTCGGGCAGAAGGTGGCCGAGATCACCGGCGCGGTGGGCGTCACGGCGATCGAGCTCTTCTGGTCAGGGGGGCGGCTCCTGGTGAACGAGGTCGCGACCCGGCCGCACAACTCGGGGCACTGGACCATCGAGGGCGCCGTGACCTCCCAGTTCGAGAACCACGTCCGCGCCGTGCTGGACCTTCCTCTGGGCTCGACAGCGCCACAACACCCCCAGGTCGCCAGCGTCAACGTGTTCGGTGGCCCCGACGGGGCCGACCCGTCCGCGCTGCTGGCCCGGGGGCTCGCCGTGGAGGGTGCGCATGTCCACCTGTATGGCAAAGACCCACGACCGGGACGCAAACTGGGACACGTGACCGTCTGCGGCGACGACGAAGAGCTGGTGCGCGCCCGCGCCTGGTCGGCGGCGCGGGCCCTCGGCACGCCCGTGCCACCTGGGCTCGCCGTCCCCTCGGAAGACGGCTCGTGAGCGCAACCCCGCTGGTCGCGGTCGTCATGGGCAGCTCGTCCGACCTGCCGGTCATGCAGGGTGCTGTCGAGATGCTCGAGCGCTTCGACGTGCCCCACGAGGTCCGCGTCGTCTCCGCCCACCGGACCCCCCGCGAGATGCTCGCCTTCGGCCAAGACGCCGCCGGTCGGGGCGTCAAAGTACTCATCGCCGGCGCCGGCGGCGCGGCGCACCTGCCCGGCATGCTGGCCGCCGTCACCCCGCTGCCCGTCATCGGCGTCCCCGTGGCACTCTCACAGCTCGACGGCCTCGACAGCCTTCTCTCCATCGTGCAGATGCCCAAGGGTGTGCCCGTCGCGACCGTTGCGGTGAACGGCGCCCGCAACGCCGGCCTGCTGGCCGTGCGCATCCTCGGTCTCGGGGATCCCGACCTGGCCGCCAGGATGGTGGCGTTCCAGGACGAGATCGCCTCGGATGCGCGTGCCCAGGACGCGGACGTGTCCGGAGGATCGGGTGGCGATGGCTGAGTCCAATCTGGCCCAGCGGCTCGGCTATCCGGCCGACGCCAAGCTGGTGATCATCAACGCGGACGACCTTGGCTCCTGCCACTCCGCGAACGTCGGGGTCTTCGAGTGCCTGGCGACCGGAACCGTGACCAGCGCCACCCTGATGGTCCCCTGCCCGTGGGCCCGGGAGGCATCGTCGCGCTACCGGGGCGAAGATGTCGGCGTCCACCTGACACTCAATGCCGAGTACGAGCTCTACCGCTGGGGCCCGATCACCCACGCACCGTCGCTCCTGGGCGGGGACGGCGGTTTCCCGAGCACCGTGGAGGACGTGTGGGACCATGCCGACCTCGACGAGGTGCGCCGCGAATGCAGGGCCCAGATCGAGCGGGCCATCCTCTGGGGCTTCGATGTGAGCCACATCGACTCCCACATGGGCACCTTGCAGCTGCGCCCCGAGTTCTTCGACGTCTACGTGAACCTGGCCGTCGAGTTCGGCCTGCCCTTGCGCATGGCCAGCCCGGCCACCGAGCGCTACGCCGGCTTCCCGGCCCGGGCCGTGGCGGCCGAGGCCGGCGCTGTCTTCACCGACCACTTCCGCTACATGGGCGGGGTCGGTACCCGCCAGACGTTCGAGCGGGACTTCGCGACGCTGCGTCCCGGCGTGACCGAATTCCTGTTGCACCCCTCGGTCGACAGTGCCGAGCTGCGCTCGCTCGCCACCGACGACTGGATGCGACGCGTCGACGACTACGAGATGATCTGCAAAGAGGACTGGGTCCGCCGCTCACTCGACGAGGCCGGAGCCACGCTCATCGGGTACCGGCCCCTGCGTGAGCTGGCGCGGGCCGGAGGCTGAACCCGCCAGCTGTGACTGCGACGACCCCGACCACGATCCAAGGCGTCTCGATCCTGTCGGGACGGAAACAGCGCGGCGATCCGTTCGAGCTCGTGCTCTCCCATGAGGGCGTCGAAGTCCGTCGTCCCGGGCGCCCCGCCCAGCAGATGTCGTGGGCCCGCGTCTCGGAGTGGGAGATCGAAGAGCGCGAGGGGTACCTCGTCCTCACCCTGCGCGGGCACGGCGCCACGACACCGCTGGTCGTCCCCGGGTGGACGCTCGACGACCTCGAGGTCCTGATGCGCGACGTCACCTCGGACGGCACCGCACACGTACCCAATGTGCCCGAGCCCGTCGTGGCCGAGGAGAACGAGGGTGCGACGAGCGCCGCGGTCGCGGTCGTCGCCCCGCCGGCTCCGGCAACGGCGTCTCGTGCGGCAGCGGCTCCGGCTCCCGCTCCCGCTCCGGCGCCCGACGTTCAAGCGGGGGCGCCCGACGCGCCGTCACCGGCCGCCCCGACACGGGCGGAACGGCGAAAGCGCGCCACACGTGGGGCATGGCGGCGGCGCCTTTCTTGGAAAGTCGTCGTGGCCGTCGGGCTCTTGGCGCTCCTGGCGACCGCCGTCATCGTCGTGCTGCTCCAGAGCGCCGGCATCATCGATTGGAGCTTCCTCGGTCCGGTGGCCTGACCGGCTGCTACTTCCG
>DATAYX010000335.1:0-4581 GCA_036272355.1 Acidimicrobiales bacterium | reverse complement strand
GAATCCCTACGAGGCGGTCATCACGTTGAAGACGCCGAATACCGCCTTCCTCGACTTCATGGCCGCGCCCTACGGTCCGGCCATGATGAGCCCGACCGCGCTGGCCGCGAACGCAGGATCGGACAACGCCCAGACGTACCTGCAGACGCATGACATCGGTACCGGGCCCTACACGCTGACCGAAGCCAAGGTGGGCGTCATGTACCAGATGAAGGCGTTCCCGCAGTACTGGGGTCCCAAGCCGTACTACACGACGATCAACCTGCCGGTCGTCGACAACCTGTCGAGTGAGGAGATCCAGTTCAACGACGGACAGCTCGCGGCGATCATGCACGACATGACGACGTCGGTCATCGCGCAGTACAAGGCGAAGTCCACAGTGGCCTCGTACCACCTGCCAACGCTGATGTCGGAGACGGCCTACGTCAACGAGAACAAGGGCTTCATGACCACGCCGGCCAACCGGCTGGCGCTGTTGGAGGCGATCAACGTCCCGAACCTGGTGGCCGGCATCTTCCCCGGCCGGGCCACGGTCGCCGATCAGGCAGGGCCGAAGGGGATCATCCCCGAACCGTACGGAAAGCAGCACATCTCGTACAACCCGGCCAAGCTCAAGGCGCTGGTCAAGACGCTCTCTTCCTCGGACAAGACGTTCACCGTCGGTTACGACACTTCAGCCTCGGACGATCAGCTCCTCGCCGAGGACGTCGGGGCGGAGCTGCAAGCCGATGGACTGAACACCAAGGTCGTCGGCTACCAGACGTCGGAGATCTACGGCAACATCGGGAACGCCTCTGCGACCCAGGGTCCCTCGACGCCGAACTTGCTGCTCGACTACTTCTGGCCCGACACGTACAACACGTACACGTGGACCCACATCAGCTTCGACGCCAGCGGCGGGCTCCAGTACATGAACTGCGACAGCGTGTCGAACGAGGAAGCCCTGAACACGCAGGCGGTGACGACGGGGTCGAACGCCGACTACAACAAGGCGATCGAGAACGCCGTCGCCAGTGGCTGCTGGCTCAACATCGCCGACAAGCAGGACGCGATGGTGGCCCAGCCGTGGTTGAAGGGCATCCCGGAGGCGCACGTGGTCGCCGATCCCGAGATGCTGTACCTCAACGTCTTGCACCCGGGCTGACACGACACGACGAGCGCAACACCGACAGAACACGGACGGACGGGCAGACACGGACACATCCGACAGCAACGCCAGACAATTGATCGCACCTAGGGTTCCGCACCCTCGCGGGGTGGACTGGACCGAGAGGTGCAGGTGCTGCACACGCAGCACGACACGGAGGGACAAAAGCCCGGGAGGTTACGACCAACCGGGCTCCCTTCTTTCTCGAGGGAGCGAACTGTGCAGACCATCTTCGAAGTAGACGAGCGACATGCCGAGCTGTCCACCAATCTGGCCGCCCAGGGCGTGGAGTACGTCTTCGCCTCGTTCGTCGATATCGCCGGGCGCGCCAAGTCGAAGTGCGTGCCCATCGAGCATCTGCCCGACCTGCTGGCGGGCCACGAGCGGTACACGCCTCGTGGGCTCGGGAACCTCGGCCAGATGACCCCGACGGAGGACGAGTGCGTCGCCATCCCCGACGCCAGCACCCTGTGCATCCTTCCTTGGGATCGGCGGTTCGCGTACATGGCGGCCGACCTCTACTACGGAGGGGCGGAGCCCTTCGCCCACTGCACCCGCTCGGTGTTGAAGCGGCAGCTCGATGCGGCCGCCAGCGCTGGCTATGTGCTACAGCTCGGGGTGGAACCCGAGCTGTACGTGGTCAAGCCCTTCCTTGGCGACCAGCCCGAAGCGGCCGGCGAGTACCTCATTCCGCACAAGCCGTCCGGCCGCATCCGCCCCACCGCCGGGTACGACGTCGAGGCCACGCTCGACGTGATGGACTTCCTCGACCCGATGGTGCGCGCCATGCGGGAGTGCGGCTTCGGCGCGTTCAGCTTCGACCACGAGGGCGGCGACGGACAGGTGGAGTTCGACTTCGACTTCGCCCCTGCACTCGTGACGGCGGACCGTATGGCGCTCCTGCGGCTGATGGCCAAACAGATCGCGAAGCAGGTCGGCCTGATGGTCACCTTCATGCCCAAGCCCTACACCGAGGCCTGGGGGTCGGGCGCCCACTTCAACATGAGCCTCACGGATGTCGAGAGCGGCCAGAACCTGTTCCGCGACCCCGACGACCACCGCGGGCGCGGCTGGAGCAAGACCGCCTACGGGTTCGCGGCCGGCATCCTGCGGCACGCGCCTGCCCTCGCCGCGATCTGCACCCCGACCGTCAACTCCTTCAAGCGGTTGCAGCCGCGGCTCTCCGACGGCACCGTGTCGTGGGCGCCCACCTGGGCCGCCTACGGGGACAACAACCGCTCCTGTCTGCTCCGCTTGCCACGCAACCGACCCGCCATCGAGAACCGGGGCGTCGACTCCGCCGCCAATCCTTATTTGGCCGCCGCTTTCCTGCTGGCAGCCGGGCTCGAGGGAGTGGCCGAGGGGCTCGACCCCGGCGACCCGATCGAGGACCTGACGTACGACTGGTCGAAGACGGGCCCGTCCGGGGGCGACGTGCAGGCCACCCGGCTCCCCCGGACGCTTCTCGAAGCGATCGAGGCCTTCGAGGCCGACCCGCTCACCCACGCCGTCTTCCCGAAAGAGTTCGTGACGGCCTACGCCGACATGAAGGTGGCCGAATGGGACACCTACCACTCCCGCGTCTCGGAATGGGAGCGCGAGACCTACCTCACGATGTTCTGAGGCGATGGACACCGACCTGCTCATCGGACCAGTGCGCTGGGAAGACCTCACGTGGCTTGAACTCCACGAGCTCCTCGCGGGGCGGCCCCACGAGGTCGCGCTCCTTCCGGTCGGGGCGACCGAACAGCACGGGCCGCACCTCCCGACGGGCACGGACACGATCATCGCCACCGGGCTGTGCAACGCCGTCTCCGCGCGCACGGGTGCACCGGTGCTGCCGTCGGTGGCCGTCGGCTGCAGCTACGGCCACGGCACCGACATGGCCGGCACCATGTCGTTCACGCCCGAGCGACTGGCCGACGTCGTGCGCGACGTCGTCGAATGGGTCCTCCACAGCGGCATCCGAAGGGTCCTGGCGGTGAACGGGCACTTCGGGAACCAGGCGTCGCTCTCCGTAGCGGGTGATCATCTGCGCCACGGGCGGCCCGACCTCCGCTTCGGCATCCTCAACTGGTGGACGCTCACCCCCACCGTGACCCAGGAGACGCTGGCGGACGGCGACGACGTGCACGCCAACCGGGCGGAGACGTCGCTGATGATGGCGCTGGCCCCCGAGCATGTCCGGATCGATCGGCTGGCCACCTCCGATGACGAGGATCGCACCGAGGGCCTTGTCTTCCGCTACACGGCATCGGTCCTGTCGAAAAACGGCGTGACGGGACGCCCCTCGGAGGCCACCGCAGCGTTGGGTGGGTGGCTGCTCGACGAAGTCGTGACCGCGATGTGCGACGCCGTCGAGCGGGGGCGTTGCGAAGAACCACCCCTCGCTGCCCACCAGCGGGTCACGGCCTGATGGAAGGGCGGCCGCTGGTCGGGATCCTGTGCGGGCGGTCGCCCGCCGAGCGCTATTCGACCCACCGCGGCTACGTCTCCTCCATTACCGCCGTCGGCGGCATCCCGCTCGTCCTGCCCGCCGGCCCCGACGTCGATCCCCACGCGCTGCGCGACGCGGTCGACCGCTGCGCGGCCCTGGTGGTCACGGGTGGTGGAGACGTCGACCCCGAGAACTACGCGTCGCCCCCCGGGTCACCGAACCTGCTGATGGACGTCGACCCCGCTAGGGACGTGGCAGAAATCGCAGCGGTTAAGAATGCGACGGCCCATGGCCAGCGCGTCCTCGGTGTGTGCCGGGGCGCCCAGCTCCTCGCTGTCATCGGTGGGGGCACCCTCATCCACGACCTGTCCGAGAAGGGCATCGACGGTCACTGGGACGAGGAGCGCCAGTACGAGCCGGTACACGCGGTGCGGGCCGAGGCCGGCTCGGCCGCCGCCGTCGTCCTGGGTTCCGTCGACATGGTCAATTCCATCCACCACCAGGCGATCGCCGACCCCGGTCAGTCCTTGCGCGCCACCGCGTGGAGCGACGACGGAGTCATCGAGGCGGTCGAGGGGACCGGGTTGCTCGGGGTCCAATGGCACCCGGAGCGCCTCTCGGGCACCGACCCGCGCCACCTCGACCCGTTCCGTTGGTTGTTGGCGTCGTGACGGTCTCGCGGACCGAGACGATCCGGACCCCAGCCGCCGTCACGGCGGCCGGACCGCCGTCGTCCCCGCCGCGGCCGACCGAACCCGTCGTGTCGGTGTCCGACCTCCACGTGACCTTCGCCCGCGGCGGTCACGAGGTCCACGCGCTGCGCGGCGTCTCTTTCGAGGTGATGCCCGGTGAGATAGTCGGCCTCGTCGGAGAATCAGGCTCGGGCAAGAGCGTGCTGGGGCTCACGATGCTGGGGCTGCTGCCCGACCGGCCCCAGCCCACCATCACCGGCGTGGCACGCGTCTGCGGCACCGACATGGTCACTGCCGCCAAGGAG
>DATAYX010000334.1:0-4428 GCA_036272355.1 Acidimicrobiales bacterium | reverse complement strand
GCCGCGGCCTTCTTCGCCGGCGCCGCCTTCTTGGTGGACTTGGCCGCCTTCGCGGCCGGGGCGGGCTCTTCGGGCTGGACGGGGCGCCGCAGCCCCTCCGCGTCGGCCTTGCGGCGGACGCGGTCTGCCTGCGCGTCCTCGATGGAGGACGAGTGGCTCTTGACCCCGATCCCGAGGGACAGGGCCAGCTCGAGCCCTTCCTTGTTGGTGAGGCCTAGCTCTTTGGCCAGCTCATAGACGCGAATCTTCTTCGGCAAGTGGTTTTCTTCGTCCTTGTCTTTGCGGGGCCCGGGGTCAACCCAGCCCCTTATCCTCGCACATCAGGTGCCCCGCTCCCCCACGCCACACCCATCTGCGCACACAACGGCTCCAGCTCTGCGGCCCCGACCGGCGCACGAAACGCCCGCTCGAAGCGATGCTGGCGCACGGCCCGATCCAGGCACTCCGGCGACTCCCGGCACAGCCACGCCCCCCGCCCGGCACCGTCCCGGTCGACGGCGAGCGCCCCGTCGGGCCGGCGCACGATCCGGACCAGCCGCTCCGCCGGCAGGGCGCGCCGGCAGCCGACACAGGTCCGTGTCGGCGCTATGCCTCAGCCTCCTCTGTGACCTCGGACGCTTCGGGCCCCGCGGCCTCCGCCGCAGCAGGCTCCGCCTCGGCTGGCGCCTCGGCGGCCACGTCGGCCTCCTTGGACTCGGCGGCGGGCGCGTCGCTCGCGTCCGCCGCAGCCCCGGCGCCGTCCTTGCTTTCGGCCGCGTCCTCGACCGCATGCGTCCACTCGGCCGCCGACATGGCTTCGCCACCTTCGGCCGGCTTCCACACCAGGTCGCCGTTCTCGTCCTCGACCCACTCGCCCTCGGCCCACTCCTGGCCGGCGAAGCCCGCTTCCTCCTCGGCCAGCTGGGTCTCGCTCTTGATGTCGATGCGCCATCCGGTCAGCCGCGCCGCCAGCCGCGCGTTCTGCCCTTCCTTGCCGATCGCGAGCGACAGCTGGAAGTCGCTGACGATGACGGTGGCCGTGCCGGTCTCCTCGTCGAGCCGCACCTCGCGCACGCGGGCCGGGGCCAGCGCGTTCTGGATCAGCTCGACCGGGTCGTCGGAGAACGGGACCACGTCGACACGCTCGCCGCGCAGCTCGTTGGTCACCATGCGCACGCGGGAGCCGCGCGCGCCGACACAGGCGCCGACGGGGTCGACGTTGGGGTCGTTGGACCAGACCGCGATCTTCGTGCGGTGCCCGGGCTCGCGCGCCGCCGCCTTGATCTCCACGACGCCGGAGCCGATCTCGGGCACCTCGAGCTCGAAGAGCCGCTTAATCAGCCCGGGGTGGGTACGGCTGACGACGATCTGGGGGCCCTTGGTGGTCTTGCGGACCTCGACGATGTAGGCCTTGAGGCGCGCGCCGTGCTCGTAGCGCTCGTAGGAGACCTGCTCGGCCTGGGGCAGCAGCGCCTCCACCTTGCCGAGGTCGAGAAGCGTGTAGCGGTTGTCCGTCTGCTGCACGATGCCGGTGACGATGTCGCCCTCCCGGCCGGCGTACTCCTCGTACTTCATGTCCCGCTCGACCTCGCGGATGCGCTGGAGGATCACCTGCTTGGCCGTCTGCGCGGCGATGCGCCCGAAGTCGTCGGGGGTGTCGTCCCACTCCCGGATGACCTCGCCGTCCTCGTTGAGCTCCTGGCCGTAGACCCGGATCTCCCCCGAGTCGGGGTCGATCGTGACGACTGCCTCCTCGGCCGCGTCGGGGCGCCGCTTGTAGGCGGCGACCAGCGCGTTCGCGAGGGCGTCGAGCAGCGTGTCGACCGAGATCCCCTTGTCGCGTGCGATCTGGCCGAGCGCGTCGAGGAATTCGAAGTTGGTCTTGCTCATGGGCGCTTCACCTTCTCACTCTTCGCGCGACGCGGCGCCGGCCCCCATTCGAACACCGTGCGCGCCCTCTCGATCTGGTCGTAACTGATGCGTACCTCGCCGCCGGGCACATCGGGCCCGGTCAGGGTGCAGCCGGTTTCGTCGGCCGAGGAGAGCGTCCCGGTCAGGCGCCGGACGTCAGCCGTGCCGGCGTCCACCCGCACCGTCACGGTCTCGCCGATGGCCCGCTCGAAATGGGCCGCGATACGCAGCCGACGCTCGAGCCCGGGGCTCGAGACCGTCAGCGTGTAGCGCCCCGGAATCGGGTCGATCCGGTCGAGCGCCGCCGATACGTCCTTCGTGGCCTCGCCCAGGTCGTCCAGGCCGACTCCGCCCTCGCGGTCCACGAAGACCGTGAGCTGAGCCCCGTGGACCTCCACGTCGACCAGCTCCAGGCCCCGTGCCTCCACCACCGGCGACAGGGCGCCGGCCAGGTCCGTTGTGTCGGTCATCCCTGTCACCTCCTCGGTCTGCACTCGTGCTCTTCCTGGTCTGGTCGTCGAAAACTGGTCCCCGCAAAGCGAAAGCGTGGGCCGCAGCCCACGCTTCAACGAGGTACTGATTCTTGATGGACAGCCAGGGAATTATAGCAATCCCGTCGTCAGTAGGAGCGGCCGACGACGGCCACGAGCCTGTCCTCGGGGTCGTCGTGCGCGGCGAGCGAGCCGTCGGGGCGCTGGAGGCACCGGATGGTCAGCGCGTGCTGGGCGAGGCGGTCCTCCCCGTCGCCCCCGAGGGCCGCCAGCGGCACCCGGGCGAAGCCCGCCGATCCGGCCTCGATGGCCTCTTCCAGCGTGGCGGCGTCCGACGTCCGGTCCTCCCGGAACGCCGTCGCCTCGGCGAGCAGGTCGCGGTCCGCCGACTCGAGCGCTGTGGCGACCTCGGCCGCCACGGCGGCGAGGGCGACCGTGTGCTTCTCCCGCGTGTGGCGCACCACGACGGTGGCGTTGCCCTCGGCCAGATCGCGGGGCCCGACCTCGACGCGGACGGGCACGCCCTTGAGCTCCCAGCCCACGCTGCGCCGGCCGAAGCCGGTGTCGGTGCGGTCGTCGAGGCGCACGCGGTGGCCCGCCGCGCCCAGCTCGGCGCAGAAGCGGGCGGCGGCCTCGGCCACGGCGGCGTCCTCCTTGACGACTATGACGACCACCTGCGCGGGGGCGACCGCGGGCGGGAGGCGGAGGCCGAAGTCGTCGCCGTGCGCCATGACCAGCGCGCCGACGAGGCGGGTGGAGACGCCCCATGACGTCTGCCAGACGTATTCGAGCGAGCCCGACGCGTTCGAGTACGTGATGTCGAAGGGGCGGGCGAAATTCTGGCCGAGCTCGTGGCTCGTGCCCATCTGCAGCGCCTTGCCATCGCCCATCATCCCCTCGCACGTCCACGTCGTGTTGGCGCCGGCGAAGCGCTCCCGGGCGGTCTTGTGCCCGGTGAGCACGGGGACGCGCAGGACGTCGACCATCGTCGAGCGGTACACGTCGGTCAGGATCGCCAGCGCGTAGGCGCGGGCATCCTCCTCGGTGGCGTGCGCGGTGTGACCCTCCTGCCAGAGGAACTCGCTCGTACGCAGGAACAGCCGGGGGCGGAGCTCCCAGCGCACGACGTTGGCCCACTGGTTGAGCAACATGGGCAGGTCGCGGTGGCTCTGGATCCACTTGGAGAAGAAGCTGTTGATCACCGTCTCGCTCGTCGGGCGCACGACGAGTGGCTCTTCGAGTTCCTTGCCGCCGCCGTGGGTGACGACGGCGAGCTCGGGCGCGAAGCCCTCGACGTGCTCGGCCTCGAGCTTGAGGAAGGACTCCGGGATGAACAGCGGGAAGTAGGCGTTCTCCGCGCCGGCCTCCTTGATGCGGCGATCGAGCTCGGCTTGCATCAGCTCCCAGATGCCGTAGCCCCAGGGGCGGATGACCATGGTGCCGCGGGCGGGACCGTTGTCGGCCATCTCGGCGCGGGCGACGACCTCTTGGTACCAGCGCGGGAAGTCCTCCTCCCGCGTCACGATGGCGCTCGCGCCGCCCTTGCCCATCGGAAAAATCTAGCGGTCGGCTAGCCGTCCGAGTGGCGCCGGATGATCTCGATCTTCTCCGCGCTGCGGTTCGGGTCGGCGCCCGTCGAGTCGATGAGCTCGCGCCGGTCGGCCTCCGCTTCGGCCTCCGCGCTGCTGTCGGCGGCGGCTATGCGCGCCTCGATGCCCTCGGTGACGAGGCGCTCGGCCTCGGCGACGAGTGCCTGGACCATCTCGGCCTCGGGCACGACGCGGATGATCTTGCCGCGGATGAAGAGGTGCCCCTTCTGCTTGCCCGCCGCGATGCCGAGGTCGGCCTCGCGCGCTTCGCCGGGCCCGTTGACGACGCAACCCATCACCGCGACCTGGATCGGCAGGTTCAGCTTCTCGAGCGCCTCCTGCGCCTCCTTGGCCACGGCGATCACGTCGACCTGGGCGCGCCCGCACGAGGGGCAGGCGATGAGATCGAGGCCCTTGCGCTCGCGCAGGCCGAGCGACTCGAGCAGCTGGCGTCCCGC
>DATAYX010000333.1:0-3479 GCA_036272355.1 Acidimicrobiales bacterium | reverse complement strand
TGCCGGGTGGCCGATCGTGACCCGGATCAGCTCGGCGCCGCGGTGGCTCTTCTTCCGCCTGGCGATCCTGGTGACGCTCGTGTTGTGGCTGCCCGACGTGTGGATCTGGATGAAGGGGGAGTCGGCGCAGGGTGTCGCGGTTTTGGCGGTCATGCATCTTGCGATCGCGCTCATCACGTACAACCTCTTGGTGCGCGTGGCGCCCGTGCGGGCGGCTGGCGCCGGGCGGGACGCCCGGACCGCTGCGAGCGCCGGGGCCGTTTCCTAACTCGAGGTGGGCCGTGCGGGGGCGATTGCGTCGACCTCGCGCAGCACGTCGTCGCCCGGTCGCCACTCGCCGGCCGCGACGTTGGCCGCGATCTGCTCGGGCCGGGTCGCCCCCGCGATGACCGAGGCGACGGCCGGGCGGGACAGCAACCACCCGAAGGCCAGGTCGAGCACCGTGTGATCGTGGCGCGCCGCGAGCTCGTTCAACGAGGCCACGACGGCGAGCCGGTCGTCAGAGAGTTGGCTGGCCGCCCGATCGCCCATGGCGGCGAGCCGGGTCCCCTCGGGGGGCGGTTGGCCGGGGCGGTACTTGCCGCTGAGCAGTCCGCTGGCGAGCGGGAAGAACGGCAGGAAGGCGAGGCCCATGCGCTCGCACTCGGCGAGCACGCCGTCCTCGGGCTCGCGATGGAGGATGTTGTACTGGTTCTGGACGCTGACGAAGCCCGGTCCGCCGTCGGGTGTGGCGGCGGCCGCCTCCTCGAGCAGCTCGGGGGAGAAGTTCGAGCAGCCGAACTCGCGGATCTTGCCTTCGGCGACGAGCTCGGCGAGCGTGCCGATCGTCTCGGCGAGCGGGGTCTTGGCGTCGGGGAAGTGCAACTGGTACAGGTCGATGCGATCGGTGCCGAGCCGGGAGAGGCTGTCCTCGAGGGCGGTGCGGATGTAGGCGGCCGACGCGCCGCCCTCGTGCCCTTCGTAAGGCGCGCCGAACTTGGAGGCCAGCACGATGTCGTCGCGGCGGGGGCCGAGCGCGGCGCCGAGGTACGTCTCGCTCTTCGTGCCGCCGTAGATGTCGGCCGTGTCGAACAAGGTGATGCCGGCGTCGAGCGCGGCGCCCACGACGGCATCGGTCTCCTTGCGACCGATGCGCATGCCGAAATTGTTGCAACCAAGGCCGACCACGCTGACCTTGAACGAGCCGATGATGCGCGTTTCCACGGCGAGCTCCCTCCCGAAGGGCCGTTCACTATGCGGCCACGGACGTTGCGCTGTACTGTACCGGCGACTTCGGAATTGCGGCCGTTGCAAGGCTTGGAGGCTGACATGGCAGAAGGCGCAGTGGACGTGACCGTGGACGCGGCACCGGACACGGTGTGGGAGAAGGTGGGTGACTTCGGCGGCGTGGCCGACTTCTTCCCCGGCATCGACTCCTTCCGTCTCGAGGGTGACGACCGCATCATCGGCATGTTCGGCATGGAGATCCGCGAGCGGCTGGTCTCCCGCGACGACGCGACGCGCACCATCAGTTATTCGGTCGTCGACGGGGTGCCCGTCGAGAGCCACCAGGCGACCATCTCGGTCGAGCCGGAGGGCGACGGCAGCAAGGTGACGTGGGCGTACGCGGTGACGCCCGACGAGATGGCGCCGATCTTCGGCGACACCTACAAGGCCGCTCTCGCTTCGCTGGAGAACGCGTTCTCGTAAACGCGAACGGATGGCTCGCGCGTCGTGACGGCCTACTCACCAGGGGATGGGTGGAGGCGCGCCGGGCTCGCCTACCCTGACCGGCGTGACCTCACGGGCGGCGGACGCACCGTCGGATCGTGCACCCCAGTTGCGTGAGCAGGGGTTGGCGGAACCGGCAGTGGCAGTGGCACCGCTGACCGAGGACGTTCCGAGGATCTATCCGCGGCGGCTGCCCGATCCGACACGGCGCGCCCTGCTGCGCCGCAGCCGCACCATTGCGAAGGTCGTGGCGGTCCATTTCACGCCGACGGTGCTGCGCCAGGTGCGCCGCATCCGCCAGGGACCGCTGCCGGCGGCGCAGTTGGCGCGTCCTTTGCGCAAGAGCTTCCAGGACCTGGGCGGCACCTTCATGAAGTTCGGCCAGATCATCGCCTCGTCGCCCGGGATGTTCGGCGACGAGGTGGCGAACGAGTTCCGGGCCTGCCTCGACAGCGGCCCGCCCGTGCCGTTCGCCGACATCCGCCAGCGGGTGGAGGAGGACCTCGGGCTGTCGCTGAGCGACGCCTTCGCCGACTTCGAGACCGAGCCGGTCGGGACGGCGTCGATCGCGGTCGTGCACCGGGCCCGCCTGCTCGACGGACGGGTGGTGGCGGTCAAGGTGTTGCGGCCCGACGTCGAGCACATCGTGGCCACCGACCTCGACCTCATGCAGCCTTTGCTCGAGATCCTCGTGCGCCAGACGGGCGACCAGATGGCGGGCAACGTGCTGCAGCTCCTCGACGGGTTCCGGGTCCAGATCGGGGAGGAGATGGACCTGCGCAACGAGGCCCGCTCGATGGTGCACTTCCGCCGGCTGCAGAACGAGTTCGACCTCAAGATGATGGCGGTGCCCGAGCCGTACGTGGAGCTGTCGGGGCGCAACGTGCTCACGATGGAGTTCTTCGACGGCGTGCCCATCGACGACCTGGCCCGGGTGGCCGACCTCGGCCACGACCCGACACCGCTGGTGCAGGAGGTGATGCGTGCGTTCTTCCTGACCACCGTGCGCTGGGGCGCCTTCCACGGCGACGTGCACGCCGGCAACATGATGCTGCTGCGCGACGGCCGGATCGGGGTGATCGACTGGGGGATCGTGGGGCGGCTGGACCCCTCGACGCACCGCTTCTTCATCTCGCTGTTGTCGGCGGCGATGGGGAACGAGGAAGCGTGGCCGGTGGTGACCAAGCACATCACCGACGTCTACGGGCCGGCCATCGGCGAGGCGGTCGGGCTCTCGGGCGACGACCTGACCGCGTTCTTCCGCTCGATCCTCGAACCGGCGCTGAACCGGCCCTTCGGCGAGATCAGCCTGGCGGGGATCATGCAGACGATCCAGCTGCAGATGGCCAAGGCCCAGGGCGTCGAGGCGCACCAGCGCAGCGTGCGGGCGATCGTGCGGCGGCTGCGGACGCAGCGCCGGGTCCGGCGCATGGCCGACCAGTCGGGCGGCCTGATGTCCGAGTTCGACCGCGGGACCTTCCTGCTGGCCAAGCAGCTGATGTACTTCGAGCGCTACGGCCACATGTTCGTCTCGGAGGTGCCGATCCTCAACGACCGGGCCTTCATCACGCAGCTGCTGGCCGGCGTCGACCTGGGATAGTGCAGGACCGGGTGGTCTGGCCTGGGCCCCTGGCACAGAACTGGAATCTGTTCTAGTTTTCAACTCCGGTCCGTCGGGCCACGGGAATGGGGAGGTGCGATGGCTGAAGAGACCGAGATCTACCGGGCCGACCACGTGCTCGAGTACCCCTTCGTCCGCTCGGTCGGGC
>DATAYX010000332.1:0-4479 GCA_036272355.1 Acidimicrobiales bacterium | reverse complement strand
CCGGTACGCGACGGGATGAACCTGGTGGCCAAGGAGGGGCCACTGATCAACACGCAGGACGGGGTGCTGGTGTTGTCTCGTGAGGCCGGGGCCTGGGAGCAGCTCGAGCTGGGGGGCGAGGGGGCGCTCGGGGTGAATCCCTTCGACGTGGCGGGTACGGCCGATGCGCTGCATGCGGCTCTGACGATGTCATCTGACGAGCGAGCGGCGCGGGCCGGTGCGTTGCGATCCGCCGTCCTGGGGCGGACGGCGGCGGACTGGTGGGCGGACCAGGTGGCGGCGGCTCAGGGCTGAGCCGACGACGACGCGGCGCGTGCCGCGTCCCTCAGCGCGGCGAGCAGCGCGACGGCACCGGTGGCGCCGGCGACGGTCACATCGGCGGCGTCCGCCACTTGCTGCGGACTCTCCTTGTCCACGGCGGCGACGCGGACGGCGTAGAGCGACGTGCCGTCGGGCTTCGTCAGTCCGGTGAGGGCTTCGAACGCCGGGAGGTCGCCGACGTCGTCGCCGAACGCAGCGGCGTTGTCCAGGCGGCCGGCCAGTTCGGCGGCGAGCGAGAGGACGACGGTGCCCTTGTCGACCTGGAGCGGTGGGCGCAGTTCGCGCTCGTGACGGCCTTGGTGGACGAGCAGGTCGTGGTCGGCCGCGGCGCGCTCGGCAAAGGCAAGGACCCACTCCTTCTGGGCCGGGGCACGGCGCCAGTGGAGCGTGACCGTGAGGCCCTTCGGTTCCACGTATATGCCGGGCGGCGCCGTGGACTCCGCTTCTCGGACGACCTCGTCGATGACGTTGGTCCAGGCGGCGTGCTCGGGTCCCTGGAGCGCTCGCTCAAGTCCGTAGAGACCCGCCAACGTCACCCCTTGGGGCGAGCCGAGGGCGTCGGCGAGGAACGACGTCGGGCGGCCGGAAATGACCGCCACCAGCTCGAATTCTGTTGCGAGGTCGGCCAACAATGCCGGGACGTCGGGGAGCGGCCGGGCGTCGCGTGGGTCGGGGACGATGGCGGAAAGGGTCCCGTCGAAGTCGAGGAACAGCGCCGAGCGCTTGGGTGCGGTGGCCAGGGGTGCGAGTGCACTGGGTAGCTGCGCACCGCTGTCGGCGTCCGTGCGATCGGCGCCGGCCGGCCCGGCCGGCGTCAAGAGCCCGAGGTGGATGCCAGATCCTGGCCGATGACGACGACGACGTCCGTGCCCGTCACGCCGGCGACCGGCGCTGCCGTCGTGAGCGGCTGCACTTGCGTCGGTTTCACCCCGATGGTGTTCGCGATGGACTGGGCCGCTGCCTGTTGGCCGGCGGCGTAGTAGACGGTGGACGTCGCCTCCTTGGTGGACGCGTCGATCGGGGTACCCATCTTCCAGCCACCGGCCCCGACGACGGTCGAGTAGTGCGCAGCGAGTCCGTTGGTGTTCGTGGCATTGGCCACGACGACGCTTACCGAGGCGTGAGGCGCTGTGGTCGTGGTGGTGGCGGCGCCGTGTCCGTGCTTGGCGGTCGTCGACGTGGTCGTCGATGAGGCGGCGGCGGCCGTCGTTGTCGTCGAGCCTGCGGCTGCAGCTGCGGTCGTCGAGGTCGTCTGCGCGCTGGACGGTGTGGTCGGCGTCGAGCGCGTCCCGACGGCCACGAGTATGGCGACTGCGACGACGAAGGCCACGAGCACGACCGCCGCTCGTGCCGCTTTGAGCGACCCCGTCATCCCTCCGGAGTGCTGTGGCCCGTCTTCAGGCATCCGTGCGATTCATTCTGGATCAAGCCTGCCGTGCCACCATGGCTGGTGCAAGCCTTTCCGCTGGTCGCAAGTGCAGGTCGGCCCTGGGGATAATCTGGCCTCTGCGCCCGAGTAGCTCAGTTGGTAGAGCACTTCACTTGTAATGAAGATGTCGCGGGTTCGATTCCTGCCTCGGGCTCTGTAGGCGCTCTGCACGGGGGGTTGGGCGCTCGGCTCCGTGAAAAACTGCGCACTGGACCCGATCCCCAGGAGGCGCCAAATGTTTTCTGACTTCAAGAAGTTCGTGCTGCGCGGCAACGTGGTCGACCTGGCCGTCGCCATCGTTATCGGCACGGCGTTCACCGCGATGGTCGCGGCGTTCGTGAAGTCCTTCATCACACCGCTGATCGCGGCCATCTTCGGGAAGAAGGACTTCTCGAACCTCTACTTCACCTTCAACAAGTCGAGGTTCACGTACGGCTCGTTCATCAACACCCTGGTCTCGTTCCTCATCATCGCCACCGTGGTGTTCTTCGCGGTCGTCCTGCCCCTGAACGCGTTGATGAAGCGACTGAACATGCTGCCCAAAGAGGAGCCTGAGCCCGAGACGCGCGAGTGCCCCGAGTGCTTGAGCGAGATCCCCCTGGCCGCGCACAGGTGCGCGTTCTGCACAACGGAGCTGACGCCGGCCGCCTGACGGCGCGCCGTGGGCTGAGGGACAGGGGATTCGACTCGGCCGAATTTTTCGGGACCAACGCCGCGAGGACCCCCGACCATTCCCCCTCGATGGAGAAGGATGCAGGTTTGGTCCCCTCGGCGCTGGCGACTGCGGACATCGCGGGCATGTCGAACGAGGCGCTGGCGGGAAACCTCGACGGGCTGTTCCGGCTCCGCGCCGCGGTTGACGGGCGGATCCTCGTCCTCTTGGGCGAGGCCGAGCGGCGCGAGGCCTTCCGCGACGACGGCGCGACCTCGGCGGAGAACTGGGCCGTTGAGCGCTTCAGCGTGGCGGTGCCTACGGCCCGGGCGCTCGTGCGAGTCGCCGAGAAGGCATGGGACCTTCCCCAGCTGCTCGACGCGGTGCAGGCCGGTGCGATCACCTTCGACAAGTTGGCGGCCGTCGCTGACATCGCGACGCCGGAGAACGATGCTGAGCTGGTCGAGGCGGCAAAGGATCGTTCGGTGCGCGAGCTCGCCGAGGTGGCCCGCTCGCGGCGGGCGGCACCGGCGCCCTCTCAGGCCGCGGCGGAGCACGAGCGCAGGTCGCTGCGCTTCAACGACACCTTCCGAACCATGACCGTGCAGCTGCCGCCCGAGTCCTTCGCCGAGACCCGCGGGTGCATCGAGTCGTTGGCCCGTGCCATCCCCTCAGACGGTGAAACACGCTGGGACCAGCGCCTCTGCGACGGGTTCTTGGGTCTGGTCCGCTCACGCTCGGGCGGGGAGGGGGCGAGCAAGAGCCCCTACTTCGTGGTCGTGCACGTCCCGCTCGCGGCGCTGGTCGACGAAGCAGGCGAGGGGTCGAATCTCGCCGGCGAGCTCGAGCGAGACGGCCTGCTCAGCACGGCCAGCGTGCAGCAGATCGCCTGCGACGCCACCGTGGCCCTGGCCGTCGACGACGACGCCGGCCGCACAATGTACGAGGGGCGCAGCCGCCGGGAGCCCAGCGGGCCCCAGCGCCGCGAGGTGCACCGGCGGGACCGCCATTGCCGGTTCCCCGGCTGTGCGAACGTGACGTTCACCAACGCCCATCACATCAAACGCTGGAAACCGGACCGGGGTCCGACGGATCTCGACAATCTTTGCCTGCTGTGCGTCCATCATCACGCTTTGGTGCATTCGGGGGGCTGGTCCATGTCCGGGAACGCCAACGGGGAACTCACCTTCGTCGGTCCGAGCGGACGCGTCATGACGTCGCGCCCGTCGCCGTTGTGGGCGGCCGTGACGGGTCCGGCGGCGCGGCGGGCGGTCGACCGCCGAAAGGCGGACTCGCAGGGTGCTACGCGCGGACCGAGCGCTGACGAGCCACCTCGAAGCAGGCCACCGCGCCCGCCACGCCCACGTTGAGCGAGGGCAGCGCGCCGTGTTGGGGGATGGCCGCCAGCGCGTCGCAGCGGCGGCGGACGAGCGGCGCCAAGCCCTTCTCCTCGCTGCCGACCACCAGGGCCACGGGACCGTCGCCGAGGGGTAGGTCGTAGAGCGACTGAGCGGCCTCCCCGGCCAGGCCGATCGACCACACGCCGAGCTCGCGGAGCTCTTGGAGGGCGGTCGGCACCCCACCCACGACGGCGAACGAGAGGTGCTCGATCGCCCCGGCGGCCGTCTTGGTCACCGTCGCCGACAGTCGAGCGGATCGGTGGCGGGGGAGGACGACGCCACCGACGCCGGCGCATTCGGCGCTGCGGAGGAGGGCGCCGAGGTTGCGGGGGTCGGTGATGCCGGCGGCGACGAGGAGGAACGGCGGGGTGCCGTCCTTGGCAGGGCGGGCGAGGTCGACGAGGGGGACCGGATCGAGCGGGCGGGCCAGCGCGACGACGCCTTGGGGCGCGTCGGTGCGGGCCTGTGAATCGAGACGGGCTCGGGGCACGGACTCGACGGGGACGCGGCGCTGTGCGGCGAGCTCCTCGATGCGGTCGAGCTGGGGTGACGGGTCCTGGTCCTCGGCCATGAGGATGCGGCGGACGCTGCGGCGGTTGGCCGCCAGGAGCTCGAGGACGGCGCGACGACCTTCGACCTGGTCGCCGCCCAGCTCACCGAGCGGGGGGCCGGACGAT
>DATAYX010000331.1:0-23915 GCA_036272355.1 Acidimicrobiales bacterium | reverse complement strand
ACGAACCCCGACGTGCACCCGTATCAAGGATCCTCGATGATCATCGTGCCGGTCTCGACACCCGGGGTCGACATCGTCAGGGACGTGGCGACGATGGAGGACCCCGAGACGCCATTCGGACGGTTCGGCAACCACGCCGAGATCCGCTACGTGGACGTGCGGGTACCGGCGGCCAACCTGATCGGCCGGGAGGGGTCCGGGTTCGCGCTCGCACAGAAGCGGCTCGGACCTGGCCGGATCCACCACTGCATGCGGTGGCTGGGACAGTCGCGCCGTGCCTTCGACATGCTGTGCGAACGCTCGGTGTCCCGTTACACGCACGGGTCGACGTTGGCGGAGAAGCAGACGATCCAGAACTGGATCGCAGACTCGATGGCCGAGATGCATGCAGCGCGCCTGATGACGCTGCAGGCGGCCTGGAAGATGGACCGCGAGGGGGCGCAGGCGGCGCGGGTCGAGATCGCGATGATCAAGTACTACGGGGCGACCGTGCTGTACAACGTCATCGACCGGGCGATCCAGGTGCACGGGTCGCTGGGGTTCTCGTGCGACCTGCCACTCGAGCACATGTACCGGGCGGCGCGGGCGGCACGCCTCTACGACGGGCCCGACGAGGTGCACCGCCAGACCGTGGCCCGACAGGTGCTGAAGGGCTACACGCCACGGGAGGTGCCGAGCGAGCACATCCCGACGCGGCGCGCCGAGGCGCAGCGGCGTTTCGCAGGGTTGCTGGAGTCGTTGACGGTGGACGCCTAGGACGACGAGGCCGTTTCCCAGGTTGGTCAGAGCGAGGTGGCGTACGGTACCTCTCGCATCAGGCGAATCCGGAGGCGATCCGGAAGAGGAGGCACCACCATGGCCGAAGCGATCATCCTCGAGTTCCCGGGCGACGCCGCCCTGTACCTCAAGGTCGACGAGATCCTCGGGACCAAGCCCGACGGCACCGGTGACTGGCCGGACGGCCTTCTGAGCCATGTCGGCGCGAGCCCGGGCGGCGACAGGTTGCTCGTCTTCGAGGTGTGGGAGTCGAAGGCGAAGCAGGAGGCGTTCATGAACGAGCGCCTCGGCGCGGCGTTGGCCCAGGCGGGGGCGCCGGCTCCGACGCGGATGGAGTGGTTCGAGGTCTTGGGGCAGTTCACGGCGTGAGAGCGGGCCGCCGGGCCGTCACGCCGGGGTAGTCACTCGGCGGAGAGGCACACCGCCTCGACGTTGTTGCCGTCGGGGTCGCGGACGAACCCGCCGTAGTAGGTGTCGTAGTACTCGGGCCAGATCTTGGGCGCGTGAAGCACCTCGGCGCCGGCGGCTTGGGCGGCCTCGACGAACGCCCGCACCGCGGCGCGGTCGGGCGCCCTGAACGCGATGTGCGTCTCCCGGAAGCCCTCGCCGGTCTGCTGCGGTCCGATCCAGAAGGTGGGCGAGGGCGGGACCCCGTAGCCGATGGCGTCGCCGTCCGTCATGATGCGGGCACCCCCGAGAGGGGCGAGGACCGCATCGTAGAAGGCGGCACTGCGGTCGAGGTCGGCGCACTGGATGGAGACGTGGGCGAGCATCCGGCGAGTCTGCCAGCACGCGCGATGCACCGCGGGGGTAACGCGCGCGTTGCGCCTAGTGTGCCGGTGATGCTCGTGTCGACGGATTGGGCGACCCTGGCGTCGTTCGCCACGGCATTCGGGACGCTCGTCCTCGCCCTCGCGACCTTCGCCTCGATCCGCTCGGCGAACCGCTCGGCCCGGATCGCCGAGGCAGCATTCCAGGCCAACCTGCGCCCGGTGCTCGTCACGTCACGCCTGGACGATCCGGTGCAGAAGATCCGCTGGATGGACAACCACTGGGCCGTGCTCCAGGGTGCGCAAGGCATCGTGCACCTGGTCGAGGGCAGCATCTATCTGTCGATCTCGCTGCGGAACGCGGGGTCGGGACTGGCGGTCGCGCAAGGGTGGGCGATCGTGCCCCACGTGGCGGATGCCAGCACGCCGCACCTCGGGCCCGAGCAATTCCGGCGCCAGACGAGGGATCTCTACATCGCACCGAACGACATCGGGTTCTGGCAGGCGGCGCTGCGGGATCCGGCGGACCCGGACTACGCCCCCTTACGCAAGGACATCGAAACGGTGGAGCCGTTCACCGTCGAACTGCTCTACGGCGACCACGAAGGCGGCCAGCGCACCATCACGCGCTTCGGGATGATCCCGTACCAGACCGACGAGACGGTGCTGTGGTACCCGAGCGTGGCGCTGCACTGGAACCTGGACCGGCCGGACCCGCGCTGATCTGACTAGCGGTCCGTCGCTCGCAGTGCTGCGCTCCGCTGCACCGCCTCGGGGCTGAGGCCGTCCAACATGGTCGAGCACACCCGGTCGAACCCTGCCTCTTGGTCCCCGACGAAGCTGATGCCCATGAGCTCGAGGGCGACCCAGCCGTGGATGCTGGACCAGATCAGCTGGGCGGTCTCGGCGGGCTCGCCTTCGGCGATCACACCGGCGGCCATGGCCCGCTGCACGGCGGTCACCAGGTTGGCGAACGCACCGCTTGCGACCTCGAGCGCGTGGTCGCTGGGTTCGAATCCCGGCACGGTCCGCAGGAACATCAGCTGGTACACCATCGGGTGCTCGAGCGCGAGGGCGCGGTAGCGGCGCCCGCCTTCGCGTAGCGCCTCGTAGGGGTCCTGCACGTCGGCCACAGCCTGCAGGGCCTCGGACAGGCGCTCGAAGCCCTGGATGAACAGGGCCTCGATGATCCCGGACTTCGACTCGAAGTGGTTGTAGACGCCCATGGGCGCGACCCCGGCGGCGGCGGCGATGCGCCGGACGGAGAGGGCGTCGGGACCCTCGCTCTCGAGGATCTCGGCGGCGGCCTCGAGCAGCGCAGCCCCCATCCCGGCGCTGGGGGTCCTGGTCCGGGGCCTTTTTGTCACGGCCGTACCTTACTGAAGAACATCGTGCTATAACAATAGCACAGTGTTCTACAACAGGAGTCCGGAAGGAGCCGAAATGGGCGGGACGACACTCGAGACGACGACGAGCCGTCCGGCGAAGGGTGCGCCGACAGACACCGGGCCCGGCGACCGCCGCTGGCTGATCCTGCCGGTGCTGTGCCTGAGCGTGTTCCTGGTCGTGGTCGACAACACCATCGTGAACGTGGCGCTGCCGACGCTGAACACGCATCTGGGCGCCTCGATCACCTCGCTGCAGTGGATCGTCGACGCCTACAGCCTGGCCTTCGCCGGCCTGCTGCTCGCCGGCGGCGGCATCGGCGACCGCCTCGGCCGCAAGGGCACGATGCAGATCGGCCTCGTCTTCTTCGGCGTGTTCTCGGCCGCGGCGGCGGCGTCGCACTCGACAGGCGCGCTGATCACGACGCGGGCGCTCATGGGCGTCGCCGCGGCCTTCGTCTTCCCGGCCAGCCTCGCCATCCTGACGAGCGTCTTCCCCGACCCCGCGGAACGGCAGAAGGCGCTCGGCATCTGGGGCGCGACGTCGGGCATCGCGGTCGCGTTCGGGCCGATCGTGGGCGGCGCGCTGCTCGAGCACTTCTGGTACGGCTCGATCTTCCTGGTGAACCTGCCGATCGTCGCGGTCACCGTGCTCGCCGGCCAGCTGCTGATCCCGCGGCTGCCCAAGGTGCGCCGGTACCCCTTCGACTGGCGCGGCGTCGTGCTGTCGACGGGAGGCATCACGGCGCTGGTGCTCGCCATCATCGAGGGCCCGCAGTGGGGGTGGACGGCGACGGGGACGCTGGCGTGCTTCGCGGCGGCGGCGGTGCTCCTCACCGCCTTCACGGTGATGGAGCTCCACACGGAGGGGGCGCTCCTCGACGTGCGCGTGTTCCTGATCCGGCGCTTCAGCGGCGGCGCACTCTCGATCTCTGTCGCCTTCTTCAGCCTCTTCGGGTTCATCTTCCTGATCACCCAGTACTTCCAGTTCGTGAAGGGGTACTCGACGCTGTCGGCCGGCGTGCACACGCTGCCGTTCGCGGTCGTGGCGGCGGTCTTCACCCCGCTCGCCGCCGTGGTGGCGCTGAGGGTCGGGTCGCGCGCCGTGGTGTCGGTGGGACTGCTCCTCATGGGCGGCGGCCTCGCCGTGGCCGCGTTCAACTCGCAGGCGGACACGGTCTACTGGGGCCCGATCGTGGTGTCGATGGTGTTGCTGGCGCTCGGCCTGTCGTCGATCACGGCGCCGACGGCGGAGGCCGTCATGGGGTCGGTGCCCGACGAGCAGCGGGGCGCGGCCGCAGGCGTGAACAACACGACACGGGAGCTGGGCGGCACACTCGGTGTGGCGGTGTTCGGCTCGATCTTCGCCTCGTCCTACGCGCCGAAGATCATCAGCGCCTTCCGGCCGCTTCCCATCCCGGTCGGGCCGAAGACCGAGTCCCACCAGTCGGTGGCGGCGGCGATCGCGGTGGTCCACCACGCCCCGCACGCCGTGCGGCCGGCGCTGGACGCGATCGTGTTCCACGCCTTCCATAGCGGGCTGGAGGTGGCGTGCCTCGCCGGGGCCGGGGTGGCGCTCTTGGGTGCGGCAGCGGCGTTCCGGCTCCTGCCGGGGCGGGAGCGCACGGCGGCGGCCGTGCCGGTGGAGCCCTGCGCCTCGCAGGACTGCCGCGACGGGGAGCTGGTGCCGGCCTAAGCCAGGCCGTCCCAGGACCAGCAGGAATCTGCTGCGGCTCCGGTTGGCGGCGCGGGTGGCCCGATACCTTCTGTCCCCGTGGAGGCTGCCGTCGCCGACGTGATCGGTCCAGACTTGCGCGTCCTGTTCTGCGGGATCAATCCAGGGACTCGGTCGGGCGAGCTGGGACTGCACTTCGCCCGGCCGGGGAACCGGTTCTGGAAATTGCTCCACGCCGGCGGGTTCACGGCAACGGTGTTGTCGCCTGCGGAGCAGCGCACGCTGCTGTCGCGCGGCGTGGGCATCACGAACCTCGTGGCTCGCGTGACGACCGCGGCGAGCGACGTCGGTGCCGCCGAGCTGCGCGCGGGTGCGGCGCAACTCGAGGCAAAGGTGCAGGAGTGGCGGCCGCGCTGCGTCGCGGTGCTCGGGATGCAGGCCTACCGGACGGCCTTTGGCAGGCCCGCGGCAACGATCGGTCTCCAGGCCGAGAGACTCGGCGATGCGCGCCTGTGGCTCCTGCCCAATCCGAGCGGCCTGCAGGCCAGCTATCAGATGCCCGAGATGCAAGAGATGTACCGCGCGCTCTTCGCCGCGACCGAGCCGGCCTGAGCCCCGGGCACACGTCGTACGGGCGGCGGCAGATCGGCTCTCGCGACGGCGCGGTCCGAGCCTCCAACCGGCCGTCGGGCGGATGCTCATCTCCGGGCGCCGAAGTGCCGATGGGAAAGTACGGCGAGGAGCGCACGCTCAACCGATGCCCAAACCTCGGGACGATCGTCCAGGCCCTCAGCGGCTTTGGGCCTTAAGTCCCATGACGGGGAGGTCGCGCTTCGTCAGCCTGATGATTGAGGACATCGATCGGCCAATGCCAACTGCCGGTCGGCATCGCTTCGGCGGCTGAAGCAATGCAGGGAGGGCAAAGTGGTGGACAGTACTCGCAGGCTCCGAAGAGAACTGGGCTACGAGGTGGCCAAGCTGCACGATCTGCAGCAGACCGTCGACCTGACGCATGACGAAGCGAGCGCGAAGGCGCTGGCGGCACAGGTCCGCGTCCAAGCCGGTGTCTGTCTGGGTCTTCTTGACCAGTACCAGTCGAGCGTGCCCGGACGAATGTGGCTCGATGCCGAGAGGAAGTGCCGGCCGCTCCGCGAGGAGTTGCGGCACACGGAGAAGCTCTTTCGTGTCAATGCGGGAGAATGGGAGCGCCGCACCCTGACCAGTTCGTCCCTTTACCGCGTGTGCGACTGGGCGTTGGACGACCTTTCGGATCCGCTGGACGACGTCGGTGGTGTGCAGGCGAGGACGAGCGTGCAGCAGGCCGAGGCCGAGGCCGAGGTGACGTGGAGTCCGGCGTCATCCCGCGAGTACGCCGAGGCGCACCATCGCGAGAGCCTCGACGGTCTCATGGCGCTGGTCGACGACATCCTGTTGCGGGACGGCGGAGTGGCGACCGGCCCTTTGCGGTTCACACTGCCGACGGACGGGGAGTCCCCCGGGCACATGCTGGTGCTCGTGCCCAGCGAGTCCGGACTGGTCTACGAGCACCGCTACGGAGGCTCCCAGCGCCGTCACGCCGAGGTCGAGGGATTCTTGGTGCCGGTCCGGGCCGAGCCGGAGGCGAGGGCGGCGCTCGATCACGTCTTCTTGGTGGATCTCGGCGGCAACGGTGTCCGGGACGAAGACCGGCCCGGGCTAGTCAGGACCGTCGGTGACGCCATCGAACGGATCTGGTACCGGGGGACCGGCGATCGCATGGCTCCGCTCCAGATCGACGAAGAGCGGGCGCACGAGTGGGACGAAGCATGGGTGCCCGTCGTGTCACCTGACGGTCCGGCCTATCTCGTCTGGGGCAACTCGGCCTGAGTCGGCCCGTGACCGCGTGGGGCTTCTCCTGCGCGTCCGAATTCCCCGAGACGCCACTTCCTTGACCCGGATCATTCCAGTCCGGGACGTGACCGCTCGGTGTTCCTGATCAGGAGAACGAGAAGGCCACGGGCTCTCAGTCAGCCCGAACGACGCTGCCGCTGGCTTCTGCCAGCCGCTTGGCCACCAGCTCCTCGGCCGCGGCCAGCGGTGTGATGCCACACGACGCAGCGCGCTCAAGCACAGTGGCCGTCGTCGCCCGGATCTGACCGACAGCCTGCACCGCTCGATCGTGGTCGTAGCCACGGGATTCTTCGGCGATGTTGATGATGCCACCCGCATTGGCCAGAAAGTCCGGGACGTAGAGAATGCCCGCCGCGGCAAGCGCGTCCGCGACCGCCGCGCCTGCCAGCTGGTTGTTGGCCGCTCCGACGATGATTGCGAAGGGAAGTTCGGGCACGACCCCGAGGGTGAGGAGCCCTCCCAACGCGCACGGACAGAGGATGTCGGCGTCCACCTTCAGGGCATCGGTCGGATCAACGAGGCGGGTGGCGCCAGCCTGCACGGCGTCCTCGGCCTTGGCCTGATCCACGTCGGAGGCGATGACGACGGCTTGGCGTTGCACGAGAAGCCGAACGACCTCTCCGCCGACCTTTCCGGCGCCGAGAACGCACACAGTCCTCCCCTGGAGGCCGTCACCCCACACGCGAGCGGCAGCGGACTCCATCGCAACCACGACACCGAAAGCGGTTGCAGAGCTGGGGTCGCCGGATCCGCCCCGTGAGGTGGCCGTGCCGGCCACGAATGGAGTGGTCTCCCGAATGAGATCCATGTCCTCCTGGGTCGTACCGACATCCTCTGCGGTGATGTAGCGCCCCTGAAGGGCGTTGACGGCTGCGGCGAAATCTCGGAGCAGAGCAGGCGTCTTGACGAGGCGCGGATCGCCGATGACGACTGCTTTGCCGCCGCCTTGTGCCAGCCCGGCCAGAGCCGCCTTCTGCGTCATGGCTCTCGAAAGGCGCAGGACATCGTGGAGAGCAAGTGCCTCGCTCCCGTACGGATAGAAGCGAGCCCCGCCCAGCGAGGGACCGAGGAGCGTCGAATGCACGGCGATGATGGCGCGCAGACCGCTGTGCGGACGGCGAACGACGACGACGTCCTCATGTTCGGACCCCGACAGACCCTCGAGGACCACGTCTGGCTCGGTCGTGGGCTGGCCGGTCACGACAAAATTCTATTGGTGATCGGGTTCGTGCAGTACCGAGAGGCAGCGTCGAGAAGGCAGATCCGGACGTTCAAGTCAGATCCGGCGTCGGGTCGAACTGCCCACCGATCCGAGGGCGGGGGCGCAACGCGAGGGGAAGAGTCACGGCCGCGGCTAGCCGAGCCCGAGCTCTACGAGAGGGTGTCGCGACCGGTGCTGCCAGGAGGCGCGTCGGTGCCTGGGACTCCGGCATCACTCACGTGCTCGGTCCACTCGGATCCCGACCAGTACCGCTTCTCGTGCCGGCCGGTCGGGTCGATCAGCCAGCCGGGAGCGATACCGGTGAACGCAACGTGCCCGGAGGTTGCGCCGCTGGCATCCGATGCTTTATCGGTGGACATCGTGTCCGTGAAGGAGCGGGTTGGGGCCGAGACCTTCTGGCGACCCCGCCGGCGCTGAGAGGACAACATCCGCAGGGCGAACAGGGCGACAAAGATCAACAGGGCGATCGAGGAACCGTGACCGTAGAACGTGATAGTCAGCCTATTGGACCGGAGCTCCGGTCGTCACCGCGGTCCCCGGCGACCCGGCGTCCGGACCGTGTTGCATCATATGCAGCTATGAAGGGCGCGGCCGGAGGGCTCTTTCGACCGCTTGCCCTGGCCACCTTGCTTAGCAGCCTGTTTCTGGGCGGCATGAGCACGGTCGGCCCGTCCGGTGCTGCCACACCCGCCGGACCTGCACCGTGCTCCCTCAAGAATCTTTCTGTGTACGTGGCTTCGGGCGCTGCGGCGGGCGGATCCGAGGGGATGCTGATCGCGTTCCGCAACAACGACCGGCGGGCCTGCCTGCTCCAGGGGCACCCCCGCATCGTCGCGAAGCGGCCAGGTGTATCCACGGTGGCTGTCCCCAAGGAGAATACGTACCTCGGAGGCTGGGTCGAGCAGGGCACGCAGCCGCCGCCCGTCGAATTGCAGCCGCACGAGTTGGCGTCCGTGATCGTCGGGTCCGGCGATGAACCCTTCAAGGACTTTTCTTGCGTACATCACCGCTACAGAAGTGTCGTCGTGTCCCTGCCAGGGTCGACCGTTTCCAAGCAGCTGTCGGCAGCACTACCGCGAGAGGCAACCACACTGCCGAGCTGCTCGGCGGTTCAGGTCACGCCGTTTCTCAGAGGACTGACGTGGGAGGCTCCGACCTGATCGTCCCCGTCGTCGTCGTCGACACCTCGACAGGTCGCTTTCTGAGCGAAGGCTCAGAACTGCGCCGGGTGCCACTCGACACCACCATCTGAAGTGACGATCAGCGTCTGGTAGCACACGGCCTCGGACGTCCCCTGGATTGAGGAGGGTGAGCATCAGGGCAGGTCCCCGATGGCCATGCCATTGGTGGGTGACGAGAATGCGACCGAGCTCACCGCGCCCAGCGACAACTTGGGATCGGGTGTCAGCGTCGTCCATGTCGTTCCGCCGTCATCGGTTTCGTGCAGCTGAGAGCCGACGTCGATACGCCAACTGAGCGGGCCGATGGCCGAGAAGCGAGTCTGGACGTTCCCCGGCTCGAAGGCGGCACCTGGGAAGTTCGGGAGCGCATGCAGGGTCCATGTTGCGCCTCCGTCCTGTGTCACATAGGCCGCCGCGCCGGGTGCCGGTC
The DNA here is from genome assembly GCA_036272355.1 of Acidimicrobiales bacterium. Lineage (GTDB taxonomy): Bacteria > Actinomycetota > Acidimicrobiia > Acidimicrobiales > RAAP-2 > Bog-473. Next base: position 14,585 of record DATAYX010000331.1, on the reverse strand, counting down.
GGTTCCCGTTGGTCGCGAGCACGACACCCTGACCGGAACCGAAGAAGACCGGGAGGCTGTAGTGCAGGTTGTTCGGCGGCAGCCCCGAAGCGCGGGTCCACGAGATCCCCCCGTCTTTTGTGCTGTAGAGGGCTCCGCCCGTCTGTATCGGCTCGCCCTGCGCCCCGTAGCCGGACGGCCCCGTCACGGCCCAGCCGTCGAGGGTGGACGTGAAGAGCAGCTGAGGCTGGGCGATCGGACCGCCAACAGCGACTGAACCGAGATTCGGCATGGTTGCCACTGACGTCCACTCCGCTCCGCCGTCCTGTGTGGCGAACAATGTCGAATCCCCGTTCTGGGGGCTCGTTGCTGCGAAGCCGCGGGAGGAGTCGATGAAGCTCAACGAAACCGGTCCGCAGGTCTGGAGACAACCCGGGAGTGCGACGAACGACCAGGTTCGGCCCCCGTCGGTCGAACGGTCGATCCCTTGGCCCCTGTCCGAACCAGCGGCCGACTGACCATACGGCACGAGACCCGGCACGTCGTCGAGGACGGCCCAGAGATCCGCCGTGCCGACCGCGTCGAGGGCAGTGATGTGCTCGGAGACCGTCATCCCGGTGACATTGGAGGGGGTGACCGACTTCCATGTCGAGCCGTCGTCCGAGGAGATCACAAGGCTGTCGCCCGTGGTCGCCCAACTCAAGGAAGCGTCCGCGAGGCCCATCGACTGAGCCGGAGGATAGGGAGCCCTCGTCGGAACACCGTTGCCCCGCTGCGGTTGTGTTGCTGCACGGGCCGCAGGCGTGCGGTGCGAGCCGCCGGCTGAGCGCCCGTCCGAGCCGTGTGCCGAGATCAAGAGTCCCGCTAAGACGAGCGCGATCGCGAGCATGACGGTCCCAACCACGACGGTCCAGCGACGGCGCTGACGCTGACGTGCCTCCTTGACGAGGGGCTCGGCTTCATCGGTCACCGCAGGGGAACCTTCAACCTGATCAAGCAAAGGTCGCCTAGCCGACTCAGGAAAACACGAGCGGCGCACGCCGGACTCCGGCGATCACCGGGCTGGCTGTTCGCTCGACCGGCCCCGCCGGCGTGAGGGAGGCGAAGCGCGACACCAATTCGGACAGCACGACCCGGCCTTCGAGCCGGGCCAGCGCGGCCCCGAGGCAGAAGTGCGGGCCGAAGCCGAAGCTCACGTGCGGGTTCGGGTGGCGGTCGACGCGGAGGAGGTGCGCGTCGGCGCCGAAGACCGTTTCGTCACGGTTGGCCGACGCATACAGCAGCAGCACCGGATCGCCCGCGCCCACGGCCTGGCCGCGCACCGTGCAGTCGGCCGTCGCCGTGCGCATGAACGAGATGACCGGCGTCGTCCACCGCAACAACTCCTCGACCGCGGTGGGGATCAGCCCCGGGTCGGCCCGCAGCGCCGCCCACTGGTCCGGGTGCGCCGCCAGCGCGGCCAGTCCGGCGGAGAGGAGGTTGCGCGTCGTCTCGTTGCCGGCCACCAACAGCTGGATCAGGAACATCGCGAGCTCCGCCTCGCTGAGCCGGTCGGCCTCTCCGCCCTCCTCGGAGCCCACCATGGCCAGGACGGAGACGAGGTCCTCCGCCGGCGCGGCGCGGCGCTCCTCGGCCACGCCGACGAGGTAGCCCCACATCTCCGCCTGCAGCTCGGCGCGCTCGGTCTCCGTGCGTTCGCTCTCGCCGGGGATTACGGCCTCCGACCATTCGAAGAAGCGCGGCCACTGCGAGCCGTCAACTCCGAGCAGCTCGCAGATCACCTGTAACGGGAAGGGGATCGACAAGGTCTGGACGATGTCCACCGGTTCGCTTGCTTCGATCGGGTCGATCAATGCCCGCGCCTTGGCCGTCACTCCCTCCTCCATCAGGCGCACCATCGAGGGTTTGAAGCCCGGCTGCACCAACCGGCGGTAGCGGGTGTGCCGCGGCGGGTCGGTGTGCATCATCGTCGGTGGGTCGTCGTAGCTCGTCCCGATCTCGTCGGTCAGGATCCCCTTCGACGAGCAGAAGCCGTGGGGATCGGCGCCGATCGACGACACCTCGGGATGTGTCGCCACCGCCCAGAATCCACCGCCCTCGCGCTCCACCCAGCAGACCGGCGCCTCGTGGCGCAACTCGCCGTAGAGCGCGAACGGGTCGCCCTCCGCGTAGAGCGTCGGGTCGAGCAGGCGGCTGGCGTCGAATCCCATGCGGACGCCGGACTGCTCAGACGATGATGCCGTTCGGGCGCGGGTCGCCCTGCGCCTCGAGCAGTGCGTAGTACGCCTCGAGCGTGCTCGGGCCGTCGGAGACGGACTCGACCGAGCCGTCGTCCGCCAGGTTCAGGAGCGCACCCTCGATGATGAAGCAGACGTCCGTGTCGCCCTCGTTGTCCTCGGGCACGTGCAGCGTGTGCACCGAGTTGGCCGGCTCGAAGAGGTAGGAGCCCGCCGTCACGTAGAAGTCGTACTCGAGGTAGTGCCAGCGCCCGGCCGAGGTGAAGGCGTCCACCGAACCCGTGTGGCGGTGCTTCTGCAGCTGCACCCCGGGGCGGAACCGGTTGAGGATCACCCAGGTGCCGCGCGCGACGTCGAAGCGGACGATCTTGAGCAGCACGCCGATGCCGGTGTCGGCCCAGGGCGCGTCCTCCTCGCTGACGAGGCGCACGACGTGACGGCTGGCGGGGGTGGCGATGGACATGGGTCTGCTCCTTGGACTGCGTTGCGGATCTCAGGCGGGCAACGGTGCGAGCGTATCGAGGTCGAGCGCCGCCTCGAGTGCCGCCGCCGTGCGGAGCACGACCAGGTCCCCGTGCTGGGGCCCGACCAGCTGGATCCCGATCGGGAGCCCGCCGCTGCTCGTCCCGGCCTGGACCGTCGCCGCCGGGGACTTCGTCATGTTGAACGGGTAGGTGAATTGGATCCAGTTCGCCGTCCGCTCGCCGTTGACGGTGCTCTCGATCTCGTCGGCGAAGGGCGCCAGCCCCGAGCACGTCGGCGTGACCAGGATGCGGCAGGTCCGGAACAGCTCGACGAGCCGCAGGTTCATCAGGTGGTAGTAGTCGAAGACCTTCAGGATCTCCTCACCGGTCGTCGCCTGGGCCACGTCCACGAAGTGGCGCAGCACCGGGTGCACCTCCTCCCAGCGCGGGTGGCCCATGTAGGGGCGCAGGGTGCGCAGGTTGGCGACGGCGGTATGGGTGAGGAAGGGGCCGACCGGGTCGGTGTCGAACACGGTGTCGAGGACGGTCACCTCGGCCCCCAGCGACTCGAGGACCGCGACCGCGTTCGCGCACGTCAGCGCGACCTCGGCGTCCACGGTGGCGTAGCCGAGCGTCGGCGCGTACGCAACGCGGACCGGGACGTGGGGATTGTCGAGCGCCGCCAGCCACGAGGCCTCCGGGCGGGGGAGCGACTGGAGGTCGGTCGTGTCCGGCCCGACGGTGACGTCGAGCGCGCGGGCCACGTCGGCGATGCGGCGCGCCATCGGGCCGCCCGTGGACAGACCGAGCCAGCCCGGCGGCGTGGCGCCGCCGCCCGGGACGCGCCCCAGGCTCGGCTTCATGCCCGACAGTCCGCAGCACGCAGACGGGATGCGGATCGAGCCGCCACCGTCGGAGCCGGTGGCGAGCGGCACCATGCCGGCGGCCAACGCCGCCGCGGCTCCGCCCGAGGAGCCGCCCGGGCCGCGGCTGGTGTCGAACGGGTTCCGCGACGGCCCGAACAGCGAATTGGTCGTGTTCCCCATCCAGCCGTACTCGGGGGTGTTCGTCTTGCCCACCACGACGCAACCCGCGGCGCGCAGCCGGGCGACGAAGGGGCTGTCCACCGTCGCGGGCGGGTCGTCCGCGTGCAGCGCTGAGCCGTGCGTCGTGACGTAGCCGATGGCGTCCTGGAGGTCCTTGACGCCGATCGGGATGCCCGCCAGCGGCCCGGGGTCGTGGCCGGCGGCGAGCCGCACGTCGACGGCCTCCGCCTCGTGGAGTGCGCGCTCGGCGTCGACGGCGACGAAGGCGTTGTACGTCGGGTCCAGCCGCTCGATCCGGTCGAGCGCCGTCTCGGTCAGCTCACGCGCACTGACTTCCTTGGTACGCACCGCATGCGCCAACGAGTCGAGCGAGGTGGTGCGGAAGTCGATGTGCGTCATCGCCCGTCAGTCGGCCGACGGCGAGAGCCCCGCCACCGCGTCCGCCAGGTCGATCCCGATCGGGATGATCATCGGCGCGGCGACGGTGATCCCGTTGTCGACGTAGCGCTGGACGTGGGCGCGGCACTCGTCGACCGGACCGTGGACCACGAGCTCGTCGACCACCTCGTCGGGGATCGCCGCCAGCGCGCCCTTGCGGTCGCCCGCCGCCCAGGCGTCCCACATCCCCTGGAGCGCCGGCCCCCGTCCGAGCCAGCGGTGGAACTCCGCGTAGGCCTCGACGTTCAGGTAGGCGGTGATCATCCGGCGCCCGATGGTGCGGGCCACGTCGGCGTCCTCGCACACGATGACGAAGATGCGGGCCACGATCTCCCGGGGCGCGCCCTCCGCCGCCTTCTCCACCTCGGCCACCGACGTCTTCACGTCCTCCGCGCTCAGCCAGTTCAGGATGGCGCCGTCCGCCTCCCGCCCGGCCAGGTGCAGCATGCCGGGCCGGAGCGCCGCCAGGTAGATCGGCGGCAGCTGCTCGGGAACCCGCGAGAGCTTGAACCCCTTCACGGCGAAGGTCCCGAAGTCCTCGGTGACCTTCTCGCCGCTGAACGCCAGGCGGAGGAAGCGCACCGTGTCGCGCACCCGCTTGTACTGCTGCTCGAACGCCAGCCCGTTCCAGTTGGCGACGATGACCTCGGAGGAGGCGCCGAGCCCGCAGGCGACCCGTCCCGGGTTGGCATCGGCCAGCGCCGCCAGGCTCTGTGCCAGCAACGCGGGGCCGCGCGTGTACACCGGTGTGATCGCGACCCCGAGATGCAGCGAGGGCTCCCAGGCCGCCGCCAACGTCAGCGGCGTGAACCCGTCCGCGCCGTCGACCTCGGCTGACCACAGGTCCGTGTAGCCGAGATCCCGCAGCCGGCTGAACCACTCGCGGTGCGCGTGCAGGGGCACCCCCTCGAAGGGGATCGTGATTCCGGCGCGCCCCGACCGCGACGGGCTCACGCCTGCATCCGCTCTTCGGCACCCGGGGCGCCGTTCGGCGGCCCCTCAGGACCGTGCTGGAACTCAGGATCGTCGAACATGAGGGCGAACTCCGTCTTCTCCTCGGCTTCGTCGTTCGACGGCACGGGCACCCCCCAGCGCGCCATGCCGGCTTCCATGCGCCGGATCACCGTCTCGATGACGTCGACCCTCCCGTAGCGCTTGTTCTCCGATGAGATCACGTCCCAGGGGGTCAGCGGCCCGTGCGTCAGCCGCAGCATGTCCGAGACCGCCTCGTCGTACTCGCCCCGCTTCTCCCGGTTGCGCCAGTCCTCGTCCGTCAGCTTCCACGACTTGAGCGGGTCGTCGCGCCGGCGGAGGAAGCGCCGCAGTTGTTCCTCGTGCGACAGGTGCATCCACAGCTTGATGACGATCATCCCCTCCTCGGCCAGTGTGTGCTCGAAGTCGTTGATCTCCTGGTACGCGCGGCGCCACTGCACCTCGGTGGCGAGGTCCTCGACCCGCTCGACGAGGACGCGTCCGTACCAGCTGCGGTCGAAGATCGTCATGCCGCCCCACCCGGGCAGCGGTGGCCAGAAGCGCCAGAGGAAGTGGTGCCGCAGTTCGTCGTAGGTCGGCGCCGCGAACGGGGCGACGTGCACGTGGCGGGGGTCGAGGGGCTCGACCAGTCGCTTGATGGCACCGCCCTTGCCCGCCGCGTCCCAGCCCTCGAACACGATGCAGACGGGCGGTCCCAACCTGCCCTCGTTCAGCTGGCCGCCGTTGATCAGCCGGAGGTGCAGGAGACGGCGCTGGGCCCGTTCGAGCCGCTTGGCCTCTTCGTCCTTCGAGAGGCGCAACGAGAGGTCGCAATCCTCGAGGCGGGGGAAGCCCTCGTCATGGTGGCTCTTGCCGTGGCCACCGTGCTCGTGCTTGCTCACGTCGACTGTTGTAGCCGATTCACCACGGGTGCGTCGCCTACCCGGTCTCGGCCCGTGTGCGGGTTCCCTCCTCGGGAGCCGGTCCGCCCGAGCGTGCGGCGTCGACGACGCGGCGCACGAGGTCTGCTTCGCCCGCGATGACCAGCAACTCCTGATTGGACACGTGGCTCACGCGCCCGACCTTGCGCCCGGAGGGGTCGAAGATCCCGATGCGTGCACCCACGTAGCGGGCCGAGTCGAACGCGAGGGTGGCCACCGCCCGCGGGGCCCGGCCGGCGGGTCCCGGCTGTGCGCATATTGCCTCGAGCTCCTCGAGCGCGAGCCACGCCTCGTCGTTGTACGAGAGGACGAGCAGGTCGCAGTCCACCGATGCGACCACCGAGGCCAATGCGTCCGGCATCGTCCGCTTCGAGTTGAAGACCGAGTGCGTGGCGGGATCCCGGGCGTCGACCCGCTTGCGCGCGACGCCGTAGGCCTCGGGCGCGTCCCACGCCACGAGCGTCTCCCACACGTGGTAGTTGGTGAAGTAGCGGTGCTGGTTGTAGGGCGGGTCGAGATAGGCCAGGTCGAAATGCCCGAGGGTCGGGGCCAACTCGACGGCGTCACCCTTGACGGCGCCTCCGGGACCCTCGAGCAGCTCCGGCACCCGCAGCGCGAGCGGGTTGAACGAGCGCGGTGCCCACTGCTTCACGTAGGCCATCTGCAGGCCGGTCGTCGAGTCGACCCGGTCCGCCGCCTCGATGAGGCTCGTCAGCAGCAATGGGTGCAGCACAGACCCGGCGTATTCGGCCTCGATGGCCTCGCGTACGGCGTCGATCCGGGCGGCGTTGTGCGGCTGGAAGAACCGGGCCTGTCGGCTGAACGTCTCGGTCACGTACCCCTCGACGCCGGGCAGCGCGTCGAGACGGGCGACGGCCGCCTCGAGCCCCTCCACGTCGGTAGCGGCAGCGTCCGCCTCGACGTAGGTGCGGGCGAAGACGTGCGCGTACCGCGCGCTGTCGACCGCGGTGACGTGCACACCCTGGGCCTTGAACGCCTGGGCCACGCGGGTGGTGCCCGTGAAGAGGTCGAGCGCCGTGCGGGCGCCCGAGGCCCGGCAGATCTCGCTCAGGACCGGGACGAGCCGGCGCTTCGAACCCAGGTACTTGATCACGGGTCGGTCACGACTGGGTGCATCGGGCCGTCACGGGCACCCACCCTACGATGGGGCGTCATGGCGCCCGGGGACCACGGAGAATCGGTCGCGCCACGCGCCGAGGGCGGCGACGAGCCCTCCCACTGGGAGAAATGGCACGCCCCTTACGAGGATCCCGCGTCGAACCTGTCGCTGCGTCTGCGCACCGTCCAGGCGATGGTGCGTCAAGGGCTCGACGCCGTGCCGCCCGGCCACGCCGGCCCGATCCGCATCGTCAGTCTGTGCGCCGGCCAGGGTCGCGACGTGATCGACGTCGTCGCCGAGCACCCGCGGCGCGACGAGGTCGCCGCCTTGCTCGTCGAACTGGACCCGGCGCTCGTGGCCTACGCCAGGGCGCGCGCCGCCACGGCCGGCCTCGGCGCGGTGGTGCGGGTCGTCGAGGGTGACGCGTCCCTGTCGAGCTGGTACGCGGAGCAGGTGCCGGCCGAAGTGGTCCTGGTCTGCGGGATCTTCGGCAACATCAGCGGGGGCGACATCACCGCCACCATCGAGGCCCTGCCGTCGTTCTGCCGGCCGGGGGGACACGTCGTGTGGACGCGGCACCGGCGGCCCCCCGACGCCACGCCGTCGATCCGGTCCTGCTTCGCCGCGGCGGGTTTCACCGAGCTGGACTTCGCCGCGCCCGAAGGCACCGTCATGACCGTCGGGCACCACCGCTTCGACGGAGAGACCACGCCCTTCGACCCGGAGCGCCGCCTCTTCGACTTCGTGGGCGACGGGTCCCTGCCCGTATGACCGACGCTCTCGCGCCGGGCGCCCGCCCTGTCCGTCACCAGCTGCATCCGCTCGAGCTCCTGTCCATGGCGTGGCGCACGCTGCGCGCGAAGCCCGGGCGCGTCGTGCTCCCCGCGGTCGTCATCTTCTCCCTCGACGCGCTCCAGGGGACGATCTTCACCCAGCTGGCCGTCGATCACCTCGGTCTCGAGTCGGTCGCCTTCGCGTGCGTCTACGGCGCGTCGACGCTGGGTCTGACCTTCTACAGCGGCATGCTCGAGCGGATGGTCGGCGCCGTCGAGCGCAACGAGGAACTGCAGCCCATCGGGCATGTTCTCCGGACCCTTCCGTGGGTCCGCCTCTTCGCGGCCGACGTCGTCCTCCTCGTGCTCGCCGCCATTGCCGCCCTGCTGCTCGTGCTCCCCGGCCTCGTGCTCGACACGATCTTCGCCCTCGTCGGGCCTCTCATCAACCTCCTCGGCTGCACGGTGCGCCAGGCGTTCCGGCGTTCCGTCCTCCTGGTATGGCCCCACTTCTTCCTCGTGTTCTGCTTCGTCGCCATCCCCTTGGCGGTCGAGCACGAGTTCCTCGTGCTGGTGCACGAGCTCGTGCCCCATGAAGCCGTCGGGCTGGTGTTCCTCTCCACGTTCGTGGTGAGCGCCGCGTTCGGGATCGGACTGGGCCTGACCGAGGTCTCCCTTGCCGAACGTCTCGTTCGCGGCGCGCACGGGCCGGGCGAGGGCCTACGCTCGGACGACGTCGAGCTGCCCGGTTCGATGGCCTGAGACCGGTGGCAGCCCCGGCCGTTCGCGCGGTCGACCCGGGAGGTGGGAGGTTCACCATGGAAGAGACGATCCACGGGACCACGATGCCGGTGCTCGAGCTCTCGCTCCAGCCCGGCGAATCGATCGTTTCGGAGGCCGGTGAGTTCAGCTGGATGTCCGACTCGGTCCAGATGCAGACGAATACCGGCGGGGGCATGGCCGGCAAGGGGATCATGGGTGCCGTCAAGCGCGCCGTCAGCGGTGCGTCCGTCATGATGACCACCTACACGGCACAGGGCGGGGCGGGCTCGGTCGCCTTCGCCTCGAAGGTCCCGGGCCACATCCTGCCCATCGACGTGGCCCCGGGAAACGAGTTCATGGTGCACCGCCACGGCTTCATGGCGGCGACCCAGGGCGTCGAGCTCGCCATGGGCTTCCAACAGTCGTTCCGCGGCGGCATCTTCGGTGGCGAGGGGTTCGTCCTCCAGAGAATCGGCGGCACCGGGCGCGCGTTCGTCGACCTTTCCGGCGAGGTGATCGTCTACGACCTGCAGCCGGGCCAGACGATGCGGGTCCACCCCGGCCACGCCGGCCTGTTCCAGGCCTCGGTGACGTTCTCGGTCCAGAAGGTGCCGGGACTCGCCAACCGCTACATGGGCGCCGACGGACACCACTTCGCGGTGCTGACCGGCCCGGGCCGGATCTGGCTGCAGTCGATGCCGATCGCGGTGTTGGCCGGCGTCATCGGCCACTACCTGCCGGACCAGGGCGGCCATCCGGTCGAAACCGGCGCCGCGGCCGCCGGCACCGCCAAGGTGTTGGGCGACCTGTTCAAGTAACTACGTCAGGTTGATCGTGTTCGGCGGCACCGTCAGGGGGACGGCCTTGCCGTAGTGGGAGAACACGATCGTGCTCACGTGCCCCGGTGTGTCGTCCACGATCTTGTAGACGACCGGCTTTCCGGTCGAGCCTATGTACATGGAGCCGGTCGATCGCTTGCCGTTGCTCACGACGGTCTCCTTCACGACGACGACCTTGTGACCCTGGAACGTCGTGGCCTTGCCCATCGTGAGGGGCGTCGTATGGCCCTCGAAGGCGGCGAACACGAGGTCGTCCGCGGAGAGGAAATTGTCGAAGGAGATGAAGCGGGCATCGAGCGCAGAGAACTCGAGCCACCTGCCCCCGTAGGTCTTGGCCTGTGCCGCCGTGGCGTTCTGCTGCCAGTACTTCTTCGGCGCGTTGAGATAGAGCAGGGTGCCGACGCGCTTGAGCTGGATGTCGTAGCCGCCCTGGATGAAGGTGCCGCCCCCCTCACCGTCGGCGTTCACGACCAGGTCCAGGTAGATCACGCTCTTGTTCTGCTGGATCTTCCCGTCGATGCGGACGCTGCCGATCTTTGACTCGGCGCCGATGGCCTTGAGGAGCCACTTGTCGGCCGGCGCTGGCGTGTGGCCGGCGGCCGTGGTCGACGTCGTTGTCCCGTGCCCCGCCTTGGTCGTCGTGGTGGTCGACTTGGCTCCGGCCGGCAGGGCCGTGACGCCGGCCGCCAGCGACAGCGCGGCGAACGCCGCCGTCCCCATGCTCAGGCGAAGGGTCCGGCGCGATGCGGTGCCGGGGCGCGGTCGGGCGACGTCGGATTTCGGGTGCTTGGCCACCCCAAAATGGTAGTGGGCACCCGTGAGCAGGAGGTATCGGGCCAGGTGGTGCGTTCAGCCGGGGGAGTCGGGCTGGTTCCACTCGATCCAGCCGGTGCCGCGGCGCCCGTCGTCGGCCCGGCATTCGATCAGGGCCCTCGGGAAGCGGCTGGTGCGCCCGTCGTCGTTGCGCAGGAGCACCGGGCCGAAGGCCGAGGGCGTGACGTCGAGGCCGAGACCGGTCGGTGGCGCGTCCTCGGGAAGGCCGGCGGTGAGCTCGATGCGGGCCTTCTCGGGGAAGCCGTGCTGGACGAGCGCCTCGGTGACGCTGAGCGCGCGCAGCGGGGCCACGGCCCCGGGCGTCTGGACGTAGCCGAAGAACATCGGCATCCCGGGCACCCGGATGTCGGCCAGGTGGACCCGCGTGCCGTCGTCGAGCCGCAGCGAGCACCAGCACCACCCGAACGCCCACCAGTCACGGACGCCCCACGAGTGGTCCCGTTGGCCGTGGCCGTCCACCTCGAGGGTCTCGCCGTCGATCGTGACCGTGCCGCGGACCGAGCAGGGGATCTCGTAGCGGGTGGTGACGTTGTAGTGGTACGGGACGCCGTCGGTGAACCAGGTCAGGTCCGTCGCCAGGCGTGCGGGCGTCCCGTTGGCCTTGGCGCGATAGGCGTCGGAGGGCTTGGCGAGCCTGACCGCCGGGCTGTCCACCGCGAGGCGGAATTCTTCGAGCGGGCGGCGGACGTCGACCTCCACCCGCCCGAGGGACGGCGACTCCGACACGAGGCTGTCACCGGGGGGCACCGGGGCCCCGTAGTCCACCGAGCAGATCCCCGGCTCCCCGGGGCGCACGACCCAGGCCGTCCACCAGGCGACGTCGCGGTTGGGGTAGAGGCCGAGCCGGAGCCAACCGCCCCAGGCCCCGTCCCCCTGCACGAAGTCGCAGTAGTACGACTCGTTCCACAGGTCCTCGGCGTCGGGCGTGTGGCGCGCCTCGTCCGCGGGGTTGACGTCGTACGGCGCGCTCACCGGCCGTTCCCCGGGTGCATCGCGGTGGCGCCGGGCGGGCCCGGCACCTCGACGATCGCCTCGTCGCGGTCGTCGAACTCCGTGCGCAAGGCCTTCGACATCACCGCGTGCTGGAAGTAGAGCGTCGTGATGTAGGTGAGCTCGAGAATCGACAGGTCGTCGAGGTGGCGCCGCAACTCCTCGAACAGCGCATCGGGCACGCGCCCGTGGTCGTAGACGAGACAGTCGGTGTAGGCCAGGACGGCGCGCTCGGGGGCGTCGTACGTGCCCGCGGGGGCGACGCTCCAGGCGGGGATGGAGGTGATCTTCTCCTCAGGCATGTCGAGGCCACGCATCGACTTGGCGTGCTGGCTGAACACGAACTGGCTCCCGGCGGCCCAGCCGGCCCGGATCTGCCCGAGCTCGCGGAGCTTCGGATCGAGCGTGCGGTCGGGGGACTGGTAGAGCCCGAATCCCTTGACGCAGTGGTCGAGGATGTCGGGGCTGTTGGCGAACACGGTCCACCAGTCACCCGTCGTGCCGTCCCACCGACCCGGTTCGGCGACGGGATCGCGACCCTCGAAGAGCCATTCGTACATGGTGGTGACGATCGGGGCGGTGGCCTCGTCCTTGGGGACCTGGCGGAGTCTGGGCATCGAGGGTCTCCTGGAGTCGAGGGGGGTTGACGTTCGCCGCGGCGCGGCGCCGGATCAGACGGGGGTGGGCTGAGCCGGGAGTACCGTTTCGGCCACCGTGTCCAGGTCGGTGGCCCGGGCCGGCGAGTGCGACACGTCGTCCTGGTTGAAGCCGCGCAACCAGCACGCGAACTCCAGCAGGATGCCATCGGGGTCCTGGAAGTACACGCTCCGCACGTAGACGCCGGAGTGCATCTCCTCGCTAATGCCGAATTCGGAGTCGTCGTGGTTCGCGATCTCCGTGCAGTCGACGCCCGCGGCGATGAGCCGGTCTCGATACTCCTCGATCTTCTCGGGCGCCACGTCGAACGCGACGTGGTTCATCGAGCCGATGGCGCTGGTGAGATCACCCTGGTCGGGGCGCGCGGCCGGCGCGCTGACACCTGGGACGCCGTCGGGCGCATGGGGGAACCAGAAGAAGGCGAGGCAATCGCCGCCCCCACAGTCGAAGAAGAAGTGCTGTCCCATGCCCGCCGGGAGCTCGATCGTCTTGACCAAGGGCATGCCGAGCACGTTGGTGTAGAAGTCGACCGTCCGCTCCATGTCCCGGCACACCAGCGCCAGATGGTTGATGCCCCGCAGCTCGAATCCGCCGGTGCTGCCTTTCATGACCTGCCCTCCCCTGGGACCGCCGAGTGTCGTGGACGTCCGCCCACATGCCGGTGCCGGCACCCGGCCCCAGAATAGGCCGCAATCCGACCGCGGCCCCGGGCCGTAGGACCGATGCAGCAGGTCACGCCACCTGAACCCCCAACCCCGAGAGGTGCGCTGTCATGCGCACGTCAGGAGGTGGGCGCACACTGAGGTCGTCAGCGGCCATTGTGTGTCGCGCGCTCCCCGTCCAAGCGCCTCCCCAGAGATGCCATCACCCCAAAAGCGACATCGATCAGGTTCGGCCGGTCACACCCGGCCCGTCGCCTCGTCCGGCCGGACGAGATCCGCCCCAGCGTCGGGTGGCCCACCCAAGGGGGCGCAGCGGAGCTCGGATCCGTCGGGACCAAGCTGGGAATGGCTGCAACCGCCGCCGCATGCCCGTTCCATGGCTGGTTGGGCGTTGCTCCCGCTGCGGGCCTTCCTGGGCATCACGTTCGTGTTCGCGGGGCTGCAGAAGCTCGCGAATCCCGCCTTCTTCAATGCCGCGAATCCCGCCTCCATCCAGGCGCAGCTTGCCGCCGCGCAACGGATCAGCCCGCTCCACGGCTTCCTGGGCCCGATCTCGCACGTGGCGGTCCTCGTCGGTCTCGTCATCGCGTTCGCCGAGCTGGCGATCGGGCTCGGCACGCTGTTCGGTTTCTTGGCCCGCACTGCGGCGGTGGGTGGGCTCGTCCTCTCGCTGATGCTCTTCCTGACCGTCAGCTACCACTCCCACCCCTATTACACGGGCTCCGACATCGTGTTCTTCTTTGCGTGGATGCCGTTGGTGATCGCCGGAGCCGGGGGCGTGCTGTCGGCCGACGCGGCGCTGGCGCATCGGGTACGGCGCGGCATGGGCGCGGAGCCCGAAGCGGTGACGCCCGTGGACTTCGCCGTCGTCCGGCGTGTCTGCGGCCAGTTCGAGGAGGGACGATGCCGGGCCCGCAACGGACTGCCCTGTGCGCCCGGTCCGTGCCCCTTCTTGGCCCAGCAATCTCCCAGCACGACGCGGATCGACCAGACCGAGCTCGACCGGCGCACCGTCCTGGCCAAGGGCGGCGCCGCGGCCGCGTTCTCGGCGGTGGTCCTCGTCGGGGGAGGGCTCGCGGCCGGCCTCGGGCGTCTGTTCGGCTCGTCGGTCCAGGGCTCGCAGGCGCCCGTCCTCGGAAGCGGTGCGACGCCGACCACGACCGGGGCGAGCTCCACGACCACGTCGGCTCCGGGCTCGCCGTCGACCACGGCGCCGAGCGTGCCCCCGGGCCATAAGGTCGGCCCCGCGCAGAACGTCCCGGTCGGCGGCGCCGCCTCCTTCCAGGATCCATCCTCGGGCGATCCCTCGCTCGTGGTGCAACCGGAGGCCGGCACCTTCCTCGCCTTCGATGCCGTCTGTCCGCACGCGGGGTGCACCGTGCAGTACTCCGACAGGTCGCGTCTGTTCATCTGTCCGTGCCACGGATCGGAGTTCAACGGCCACACCGGAGCCGTCGAAGTCGGTCCGGCCCAATCAGGTCTCACGCGGCTCAAGATCGCCGAGGGAGCCGACGGCCAGCTCTACGTCTCCTGAACGGAGGCCGTTCGGGCTACATCGAGGTGATGCCCACCATCGGTGCGTTCAGGTGCTGGCCACCCATCGAGCCCAGGAAGGGTGCGTCCCCGAACGTGAAGATGCCGCCGTCGGAGCCCTGGAGCCAGTACCCGGCGCCGTCGTGGGTCGCGGTGATGCCGATGATCGGGGAATTGAGGTTCGTGCCGTACATGGAGCCGTAGTTGGCGGCGTCGCCGAAGCCGGCCACGTTGCCGTTCCAACTCGACAGCCAGTACCCGTGGTCGTCTTGGGTCGCTGCGATGCCGCTGATCGTGTAGGCGTCGGGCGCCGAGGACGGCGAACCTTCGGCGGGCGC
>DATAYX010000330.1:0-5956 GCA_036272355.1 Acidimicrobiales bacterium | reverse complement strand
CACCGCATCGACGCCACCGAGCTGTGGCACTTCTACGACGGTGACCCGCTCGAGCTCGTCCGCGAGCCACCCGGTGGCGCGCCGGAAACCACGATCCTCGGGCGTGATCTCGCGGCGGGCCAACGACCCCAGGCAGTCGTGGAGGCGGGCGTGTGGCAGTCGGCCCGCCCGCTCGGGCGCTACGCCCTCGTGGGGGCGACCGTGATACCGGCGTTCACGTTCGAGGGGTTCGAACTGCGCGACGACCTCGGCACGGGCTGAACGGCCGATCGCCTCATCAGGCAGGATGGAGGCTCGACCACGACGAGGAGGCCGAGGTACATGAGCGAGCGCGAGGAGGGGCTGTCGGCCCTTCTGCACGAGACCCGGACCTTCGCCCCGCCCGAGGACCTGGCCGCGTCCGCCAACGCGCAGCCCGGCATCTACGCCGAGGCCGACGCGGACCCGCTCGCCTTCTGGGAGGAGCAGGCCCGCCGCCTCACCTGGGCCGAGCCCTGGTCACAGGTCCTCGAGTGGAACGTGCCGTTCGCCAAGTGGTTCGTCGGCGGCAAGCTCAACGTCGCCGTCAACTGCATCGACCGCCACGTCGAGGCCGGGCTCGGCGACCGGGTGGCGTTCCACTGGGAGGGCGAGCCCGGGGATACCCGCACCATCACCTACGCCGAACTCCTCACCGCTGTCAGCCAGGCGGCGAACGCGCTGACCGAGCTCGGCGTCCGTACCGGCGACAAGGTCGCCATCTACATGCCGATGATCCCCGAGACCGTGGTGGCGATGTTGGCCTGTGCCCGCATCGGCGCCCCGCACACCGTCGTCTTCGGCGGCTTCTCCTCCGACGCATTGCGCGGCCGCATCCTCGACTGCGACGCCCACTTCGTGGTCACGGCGGATGGCGGGTACCGCCGCGGTGCGCCCAGCGCGCTGAAGCCGGCGGTCGACGACGCGCTGACCGAATGCCCGGACGTCCGCAAGGTCTTGGTCGTGCAGCGCACGGGCCAGGAGGTTGCATGGGACGACGCCCGCGACGTCTGGTGGCACGACGTGGTGCCGCGCCAACCCGAGCACCACGAACCCGAGGCCTTCGACGCAGAACACCCGCTCTACATCATGTACACCAGCGGGACGACAGCGAAGCCCAAGGGCATCCTGCACACGAGCGGGGGCTACCTGACTCACGTCTCGGCGACGCACAAGCTGATCTTCGACCTCAAGCCCGAGACCGACGTCTTCTGGACCGCGGCCGACATCGGCTGGGTCACCGGCCACAGCTACATCGTCTACGGGCCGCTCGCCAACGCAACGACATCTGTCATGTACGAGGGCACGCCCGACACCCCGGCGCGCGACCGCTGGTGGCAGCTGGTGGAGAAGTACAAGGTCAACATCCTCTACACGGCGCCGACCACCATCCGCACGTTCATGAAGTGGGGTGAGGACCTGCCCGGCGCCCATGACCTGAGCAGTCTGCGGCTCCTCGGATCGGTCGGCGAGCCCATCAATCCCGAGGCCTGGATCTGGTACCGCACCCACATCGGCGGCGGGCGGTGCCCGATCGTCGACACGTGGTGGCAGACCGAGACCGGCGGCATCATGATCACCCCGCTGCCGGGCATCACCGCCACCAAGCCGGGCGCCGCCATGACCCCGTTCCCGGGCGTCGCCGTCGACGTGATCGCCAACGACGGCCGCTCCGTCGACAACGACGAAGGTGGGTACCTGGTGCTGACTGCGCCCTGGCCCGGCATGCTGCGCGGCATCTACGGCGACGACGAGCGCTACAAGGAGACCTATTGGTCGCGGTTCCCGGGCCGTTATTTCGCTGGCGACGGTGCCAAGCGCGACCAGGACGGCGACCTATGGCTCCTCGGCCGGGTCGACGACGTTATGAACATCTCGGGGCACCGGATCTCGACGACCGAGGTCGAGCACGCGCTGGTCAGCCACCCCGCCGTGGCCGAGGCGGCCGTGGTCGGGGCCAACGACGCGACGACCGGTCAGGCCATCGTCGCGTTCGTCACGGTCAAGGGCGCCAGTGACGCCGAAGGCGAGGCGGGCGAGGCGCTGGTCAAGGACCTGCGCGAGCACGTCGCCAACGAGATCGGGCCCATTGCCAAGCCGCGCCAGATCCTGCTCACCCCCGAGCTGCCCAAAACGCGGAGCGGCAAGATCATGCGGCGGCTTCTCCGCGACGTCGCCGACGACCGCCCGCTCGGCGACGTGACGACGCTCCTCGACCCGACCGTGGTCAATTCCATCAAGGACCACATGGGCGAAGGCGGGGGAGAGGACAAGGAGTAGGCACCGTGGCTGCGCTCGACCACACGATCGTCCCGGTTTCCGACGCCCACGCGAGCGTCCGCTTCTACAAGGAGATCCTCGGGTTCGCGGCCGAGGGACAGGACGGCCCATTCTCCGTGGTCCGGGTTGGCCCCGACACACTCCTGCTGTTCGCCCCATGGGGTACCGATGGTGGGCACCACTACGCCTTCACTCTGACGACCGGCGAATTCGACGCCGCATTCGCGCGCATCAAAGCGGCGGGCGTCCCCTATGGCGACTCGTTTCACGATGTCGGGAACATGCAGGGACCCGGTAACGAGTTCGGCGCACACGGCATGAGGGCCGCGCTCTATTTCTTCGACCCTGATCAGCACCTCATCGAGGTCCGCCACGATTGAGCCGTGGGGCCACCGGTAGGCCTCAGGCTGCCGGGTGCACCTCCACCACGGTCGCCGATCCCTGGCCACCGCCGGCGCACAGCGTGCCCACGCCGATGCCGCCGCCCCGACGGCGCAGCTCGTGGATCAAGGTCACGAGGATCCTCGCCCCCGACGCCGCGATCGGGTGGCCCAGGCCGATGGCCCCGCCATTCACGTTGACGATGTCGTGCGGGAACCCGAGCTTGCGTGACGAGGCGACCGCCATGGTGGCGAACGCCTCGTTGATCTCCACCAAGTCGACGTCGGACTCGGCGAGGCCCGCCTTGGCGAGCGCCCGCGGCACGCAGACGGTCGGAGCCAGCCCCGTCCGGGCCGGCTCGATCCCGGCCGAGTTCCACGACCGCACCGTCGCCAGAGGCGCCAGCCCATGTGCCTCCGCGTAGCGGCGTGACGTGACGACCAGTGCCGCACCGCCGTCGGCGATGCCCGACGAGCTCCCCGCCGTCACCTGCCCGTCGGGCAGGCCCGAGAGGACCGGCAGCGCCGCCAGCTTCTCGAGCGTCGTGTCGGCCCGGGGGTGCTCGTCAATGCTCACCGTCGTGGTCTCACCGCGCCGCGCTGGCACCGTCACCGGCACGATCTCCTCGGCGAAGCGGCCGTCCTTGGTCGCCGCCACGGCGCGCATGTGTGAGTGGTACGACCACTCGTCGGACTCTTCCCGCGTGATCCCACATTCGCGGGCCGTGTTCTCGCCGACCGTGATCAGCATGTTGGTGTTCGGGGCGTCCGGCGTGTCGGGGTGGCTGGGGGGCATGTAGCGCTCGACGCCGCCGAAGGGGTGGGCCGACTTTTCGAACAGCATCGGACCCCGCGTCATCGTCTCGATCCCGCCGGCGATGATCACATCGGCCATGCCCGAGCGGATGTGGGCGGCGGCCTCCTGGACCGCCATCATCCCGGTCGCGCACTGACGCTGCACCGCGCCGCCCGGCGTGTCGGGCGGCAGTGCCAACGCGTTGGCCAGGTAGCGGGCTGTGTCGCCGCCGCCCTGCAGCACCTCGCCTACGATCAGGTCGTCGATGTCGGCGGTGTCCAGGCCGGCGGCGTCGATGACACCCTGCAACGTCTGGAGGCCGATGTCGTGCAGGCGCAACCCGGCCAGGCTGCGGCCGGAGCGACCGATGGGGGTGCGGGTGGCGGCGACGATGACGGCGTCGGTGGCGTCGGTCATGCTGGCGGTTCCTCTTCCAGGTCGTGCCCGGCGGCCGCGCCCCCGAGGCATGCAAGCTCGATCCGCCCCAGGATTGACCACCGGGGGCGCATCGGCCATGCTGCAACGACCCTGACGCCGGCGTCAACTTTCCGCGCCGGGTAGACGACACTCAGCCTCCTGGGGGGACCACATCGTGTTGCTGGACGAGCATCTGGGCCGGATGGCCACCGAGTTCGGTGACCGCACCGCGTTCAGCGTCGTCGACATCGGCACCATGACGTTCGCAGAGTGGGACGGCGCCGCCAACGCGCTGGCCCGCCGCTTCCTCGACGCCGGCCTCGAGCCCGGCGGTCGTGTCGGCATCCACCTGCAGCCCGAGCATGCGTTGCGCTGGCTCGTGTCCTACACGGCGGCCCACCGGGCGGGCGGCGTCGCGGTCCCGATGAATCCACGGCTCGCGTCGGCCGAGGTCGCCCATGTCCTCGCCCACTCCGGCGCCACCGCGGTCGTCGCCGACGGCGACCTCGTCGCTCGCGACCTGGAATCCGGTGGTGGCCGCCTCGCCTTCATGATCGACGCTGGCACGGAGGTTTCCGTCGATCCGCCGCCTGGGGCCTCAGCACCGATCCTCGCCTGGGAAGACGCCATCACGGGGGACCGGTCTCCGTTCCAGGCGCCCCGCGCGAAGGAAGACCTGGCCGACATCCTCTACACGTCGGGCACCACGGGGCGTCCCAAGGGCGTGGCGGTGCGCCACTCGAACGGGTCGATGGTCGGCGCGGTCGAGCCGAACTGGTCGGGCGGCGGCTGGGTCCACTCGAGCCCGCTGTTCACCTTCGCCGGCATCTCGCTGGTGTATACGCCGATGAAGTTCGGCCTGCAGGTCCTCTACCAGCCCCGCTTCGACGCGGACCGGTGGCTGCGTCTCGTGCAGGAGGACCGTCCCGTCTCCGTCTTCCTGGTCCCCGCGATGGCGCACCTGCTCATCGACCACCCCCGCTTCGACGACGCCGACCTGTCGTCCGTCCAGCTGTGCTCCGTCGGCAGTGCGCCACTCGCTCCGTTCGTGGTCGAGCGCCTCCAGGCAAAGATGCCCGACGCGCTCGTCTCCAACAACTACGGCATGACGGAGGCCGGCACGGCCTATGCGATCATGCCGCAAGGCGAGGCGGTCAAGCGTCCCGGCTCCGTCGGTCAGATCGCGCCGCCGGCCGTGGTCAAGATCGTGGGGGAGGACGACGAGCCTCTTCCCGCCGAAGAGGTCGGTGAGGTCCGCCTCCAGGTGCCGGGCCGCCAGCGCGAGTACTACAACGACCCCGAGGCGACGGCAGAGACCTGGCGCGACGGCTGGCTCATCACTGGGGACCTGGGCAAGCTCGACGCCGACGGCTACCTCTATATCGTCGGCCGCTCGAAGGACGTCATCATCCGGGGCGGCAACAACGTGCACGCCTCCGACGTCGAGCATGCACTGGTCCAGCACGAAGCCATCAAGGAGGTCGCCGTGGTCGGTGCGCCGCACCCCGTGCTCGGAGAGGACGTCGTGGCGTTTGTCGTCCTCCAGCCCGAGGCAACGGCCACGCCCGACGAGCTCCGGGACTTTGGGCTCGCTCAGCTGGCGGATTACAAGGTGCCTCGTCAGTTCATCTTCGTCGACGGCCTCCCGCGCAATCCGACCGGCAAGGTCGTCAAGCCCGAGCTCCGCGCCCGCCTCGCCGAAACGTCGTCCTGATCCAGGATCGAACTTTCGGCTCCACAGTCAGGTAACGCGAAGATGAACTCTTCGGGAATCGCCAAGAGAACAGGTATCGCGCGTCCCGCAGCCCCATGGGCGTTCCCTATACTTGGCAGATCATGAGCGTGCAGACGGTGACACACGAAGTATCCCGTTGTCCCGAGGGAGTGAGCTCCCTCTGTGTGTCGCGTGCCGCGATGTCCGAGGTACAGATCGGTGGCATCCCCAAGCTGAGCTCCTGGGAGGTGGCCTCAACGCCGTAGAAAGGACCCAAAAGAGTCCTGACGTTGAGGAGCCGCTTCCCCTTCCCAGGGGGGCGGCTCTTCTGCATCTGGAGCCATACCCAGT
>DATAYX010000329.1:0-7221 GCA_036272355.1 Acidimicrobiales bacterium | reverse complement strand
TGGAACGCGCCGCGGCGCGCAGAAGCGCCGTGACCTGCGGTCTAGCGTTGGCGGCGATGGGCGGCTCATCGGGGGCGACGGTGGCTCGACCTTGATCGAGGGCAGGAAGGACCGCATGGTGGGCCAAGGCGGCAGCACGACATGGCAACGCGTGGTGGCCTGGTGCGGGATGGCGCTCACGGCGCTGTGCCTCACGGTCGGGGCGATCGTTCCGGGCCCGGTGGCCGGGGCAGCGCGTTCCGGGTCGGGTGAGCTGGCGCAGGCACGCAAGGCCTTGCTCGTGCTGTCCGACATGCCATCGGGGTGGGAGAGCACCAAAGCCCCCAACAACCCGAACACCACGGTCGGCGACAGGCAGCTGGCGAAATGCATCGGCGTCGCCGTGTCCCTCATCACGGAGAACCCACCGTCGGTCAACAGTCCGCAGTTCGCGAACCGGTCGGGCTCGTTCACCGTCAACGACAACGTCACCGTCTTCCCGTCGGCCAAGAACGCCCTGGCCGAGCTTGGGACGGCGGGGAACAAGAAGACGCCGGCTTGCTTGACCACGCTGGCCCAGGGACCGTTCAAGTCGAAGCTTTTCGGGAAGCCGCCGAAGGGGGTCACCTACGGCACCCCCCTGGTCTCGGCCACCGACCCGAGCGCCTTCCCCTTCACGGCGGGCTACTCGATGAGCGTGCCCGCGGTCAGCCGCGGCCAGACGGTGAACATCACGGTGACGCAGCTGTTCGCCATCAAGGGCCGCCTGGGCCAGCAGATGGTCTTCACCTCCATCGGCCCGTCGTTCCCCATTGCGACCGAGCAGCGCATTGCGGCGGCGGCGGTCCAACGCCTCTGAGCCCGTCGGGCCTGCGGGGGCGGCCCGGGAGCTGCTAGAAGAACGCGTCGTGAGCGAGAGCGCGGTTGTGACGGCGACGGGACAAGGGGCGGCAGGGGACCCGGACCGGTGGTGGCGGGGCGGCGTCTTCTACCAGATCTATCCGCGCTCGTACGCGGACTCGAACAACGACGGTGTGGGCGACCTGCCGGGCATCATCGCCAAGCTCGACCATTTGGAGCGGCTCGGGATCGACGGGGTGTGGCTCTCGCCTGCGACGTGCTCACCGAACACGGACTGGGGCTACGACGTCTCGGACTATCGAGACATCGACCCCGACTACGGGACGCTCGACGACCTGGACACGCTGGTGCGTGAGGCGGGCGCGCGGGGGATCCGCATCTTGATGGACCTGGTGCCGAACCACTCGAGCGACCAGCACGCGTGGTTCGTCGACGCGCTGACGGGGCGGGACGCCCGATACCGCGACTACTACGTGTGGGCCGACCCCAAGCCCGACGGCAGCCCGCCGAACAACTGGGTGAGCAGCTTCGGAGGGTCGGCCTGGGAGCTCGACGAGGCCAGCGGCCAGTTCTACCTGCACAACTTCGAGGTGGAGCAGCCAGATCTCAACTGGTGGAACGAAGAGGTCCGGCGAGAGTTCGACGAGATCGTGAAGTTCTGGTGGGACCGCGGCGTTGCGGGCTTCCGCATCGACGTGTGCAACGGGATCGTGAAGGACAAGGAGCTGCGCGACAACCCACCCGCCACCGAGGACGACCCGCTCGAGCAACGGTTCATGGGCGTGAAGCCCGTCTACAACACCAATCGTCCCGAGGCGCACGACGTCGTGCGGCGCTGGCGGTCCATCGCGGACACCTATGAGCCCGAACGCCTGCTCATCGGCGAAACGTACGTCGAGTCGCTCGAGCAGCTGGTCGAGTACTACGGCGACGGGCACAACGAGCTGCACGGGGGCTTCAACTTCGTGCTGATCCACGGGCCCTTGGACCCGGCCGTGATGCGCAGTGTCGTGGAGAAGACCGAGGCGCTGCTGCCCGAAGGGGGCTGGCCCATCTGGACCGGCTCGAATCACGACGAGTCCCGCCTCTCCACCCGCTGGGCCGGAGGGGACCAGGCGAAGGTGAAGGTGGCGCTGCTCATGCTGCTGACCGTGCGCGGGACGCCGTTCCTCTACGCCGGTGACGAGATCGGGCTCGTCGACGGCGAGCTGGATCGCGAGGACGCGCGCGACAGGGTGGGGATCCGGTACTGGCCGTACTACAAGGGCCGCGATTTCGAACGCACGCCGATGCCCTGGCACGGCGGCCCTGGGGGCGGGTTCAGCGCTCCGGGGGTGAAGCCGTGGCTGCCCATGACCGACCCGGCATCGTGCAACGTGGCGGACCAGGAGGGCGACCCGACGTCGGTGTTGGAGTTCTGCCGGCGCGTCATCGCCGCGCGCCGGGCCAGCGACGACCTGGCTGTCGGCGCCTACCGGTCGCTGCCCTCTGCAGAGGGAACCTGGGCGTACGCGCGGGGTGCGGGCACGGTGGTGCTGTTGAACATGTCGGACACCGATGCCGAGTTCGCGGACGTTCGTGGGACGGTGGTCGTGGCCACCGATGGCTCGCTCGAAGGATCGGTCGCCGAGGGCGCACTGACCCTGGCCCCGTGGAGCGGGGCGGTCGTCGCGGAGTGACGGGAGCCGCCGGCGGCCGGAAGGGGCGGGGCGGTTGGGTGACGGGCCTGTTGACCGGCCTGGTCGCCGGCAACGAAAAGGCGACGGGCGACGAGGAGGCGCCCGACGAGGAGGCGCCCGACGAGGAGCCGCCGAGTTCTCGATCAGAGCAACCCCGCCGGCGCTACGTGCTGTGCACCACGCCGGCCCAGGGTCACACCGCTCCCCTCCTCGCGCTGGCGCGCCGGCTGGTCGACGAGGGTCACGACGTCATCTTCTTCACCACGCCGCACTACCGCGACAAGGTCGCTGCGACCGGTGCGTCCTTCGTCCCCTTCGCGGACGAGTACGACGCGCACGACCTCATGGTGGCGAACCCCGAACGCGAGTCGTCGTCCAAGCGCGGGATACGCGGGGTGAAGGACGACCTGCGTCGCATCTTCATCGGTCCGATCCCGGGGCAGTGCCGTGACCTTCGGACGATCCTCGCCGAACAGCCGGCCGATGCCATCGTCGTCGACTCCATGTTCCTCGGCGCTCTGCCGCTGGCGCTTGGCCCGCGCGAAGAACGGCCAGTCCTCGTGTGTGTGGGCGTCATGCCCTACCCCGCGCGCAGCCGCGACACGGCACCGTTCGGCGTCGCCCTCCAGCCCGGCTCGGGGCCGCTGGCTCGCGTGCGCAACCTCTCCTTGAACTGGATCACCGAGTACGGGGCACTCGCCGACATCCAGCGCTTCGCACGCCACAGGCTGGCGGAGGCCGGCGTGGAAAAGCGTGGCCGCTTCCCCGGGTACTTCATCGACCTCCCGCCCAAGGTGGTGGACGCCTATCTGCAGGCGACCGTGGCCGGCTTCGAGTACCCGCGCTCTGACCTCGCACCCGCGGTGCGATACGTCGGTCCGATCCTCGCCCCGCCCACCACGGCCTTCGACGAACCGCCGTGGTGGGGCGAGCTCGGCGGCGGGCGGCAGGTCGTCCACGTCACCCAGGGGACGCTGGACAACGCGGACCTGGCCCGGCTGTTGCTCTTGACCGTCCGCGCCCTCGCCGATGACGACGTCCTGGTCGTGGCGACGACGGGCGGGCCGGACCCTGGACCGCTGCGGATCGGGCTGCCGGCGAACGCGCGGCTCGAACGCTTCATCCCCCACGACCGGCTGCTGCCTCATGTCGACGTGATGGTGACCAACGGCGGCTACGGCGGCGTCCAGCAGGCGCTGGCCAACGGCGTGCCCCTGGTCGTGGCCGGCGACAGCGAGGACAAGCCCGAGGTGGCGGCTCGTGTGCACTGGTCCGGCACCGGGGTGAACCTGCGCACGGGGCGGCCGTCGCCGGCGATGGTCGCCCACGCCGTGCGCCGCGTGTTGGCGCGGCGGAGCTATTACCTCCGGGCGCGGACGCTGCAGGCGCAGATCGCGGCGAGCGACCCGCTCGGTGACATCAGCACGACCCTGGCCGAGCTCTGCGCCGCGCAGGACGCGACCCGGCGGACGCCGGTCGGTTGAGCGGCGCCACAGTGGTGTGAGCGCCGCCGCACCGTCGTTCGTTCAGCTGCCGGGAGGCCGGTAGGTCGCCTGCTTCTTGGCGGCCTCGTCGATCTCGTCGGGGGTGAGGAGGACCGTGATGGTCGAATTCACGCCGCCCGACGCGCCGACGATCAGGCCGAGCGCCGCACTGGCGACGTTGTCCGGCAGGTCCGCGATGATGAAGGCGTCACGGCTCCCGAAGGCGAAGTAGAAGGACTCGACGGAGCCGCCCATCTCTTCGATCAGCGCTTTGGACGCGGCCACGCGGGCAGAGCCGCCCTTCGACTTGAGCCCCTTCATACCATCGAGCGTGTACGTCACTTCGACCAGATATTTCGGCACGAGCGTCTCCTTTGTCGTCGCCCCTCGGGGCCACCCTACGTACGGGGGCCCTGCGTGTCACGGGCCGCCGGGGCAGGCCCGCCCCGGTGCCGGAGTGGCGACCGGGACAGGCCTCCCCGCTGGCTGTGGGTCAGCCCAGCGATTTCTGGATCTGGCCGCGGTTCACCGGCTCACCCGTCGAGGGGTCGAGGAACAGTGGTGACGCCGGCGGCCCGGAGAAGTCGAACAGCGAGTCCAGCGAGCCGGCCGCTGTGTCGGATGCGCCGTTGCCCTGCGCCGGCAGGCCCCAGTTGGACTCGATGAACTTCACCACCGAGCTCTGGTCGATGAGCGAGCTGCTCACCGCGTTCTGCCGTGAGTAGGGCGAGACGACCAGGAATGGCAGACGCGGACCGAAGCCGCACCTGCCCTGCTCGGGCTGGTTGGCCGAGTTCACCGGAATGGTGTTGGCCGCACCGCACTGGCCGGGGTTGGTCAGCGTGTCGAGGCTGGTCGCCGAGCCGGTGATCGTCGGGCCGAGGACGTGGTCGTACCACCCGTCGGAGTCGTCGTAGGTGATGACGACGGCGGTCGAGCGCCAGCTCGGCAGCGACTCGAGGTGGTTGATCGTGCCGGTCAGGAAGGCCTGCTCGTCGAGTGGGTCCGAGTAGCCGGCATGGCCGTCCTGGTAGGCGGGCGCCTTGAGGTAGGACACGGCAGGCATGTTCCCCGCGTCGGCCGCCGCCCAGAAGTCGGCGAGGTCGTACTGGTGGTTGGCCTGGTCGCTCTGGCCGACCGCCTGCACCGACGTCGGCGGCAGGTGCATCGGGTTGGCCGTCGAGGCGTAGTACTGGAACGGCTCGTGGTGCGGGATGTAGTCGGTCACCGCGCTGCCGCCCACGTTGCTGTGCTTCGCCGAGCAGATCTGCGCCGTGGTCGGCGCTGTCGTGCCCGGTCCCGGCACGTAGCCGTTGTCGAAGCCGCCCTCGAACCAACCCCAGGTGAGGCCGGCGCTGCTCAACTCCTCACCGACGTTGTTGCCACCCATCGTGATGGTCGACGCGGGTGCGCGGGCGTCACCGCCGTCCGCACTCGGCAGGTACGAGCAGACGTCGTACGTCGGGTCCGCATCGCTGTAGTCCGTGCCCGCACCGGCGGCCGGCTGGTCGGCAACCGACGTCGTGCCGGTCGGGTCCGTCGAGGTGACCGGCGAGGTCGTCAGCTGCGAGTCGGCGACCGTGGTGGTGTTCAAGCCGGGCGGCGTGCCACAGGGTGTGTCGTTGATGGTGGCCGACGTGGGCCCGCAGACCGCGCCGTAGGTCTGCGCCGACGTCACGGCGAGCGCGCCGTTCGTCGACGGGCCGTACACCGACTCGTACGCGTTGTCGCCCATGGAGAAGTGCTGGGCGTAGTTCCATAGGGCCGTGACGGTATTGCCGTCGTAGTAGTTCATGACGGCGTCGTTCGTGCTCGCCCCTGCGGGAACCGGCTCGGACGGGAACCCCGCGAGGCACTGGGCCATTGTGAGTCCCCTGCCGGTGTCCTGCACGTACTTGTCCTCGGCGCCGTGGTCCGCCGCCGACTGCTCCGAGGTGTAGCCATGGTCCTGGTCACAGGTCATCGGGTCGGAGCGGTCGATGCGCGCCGGGTTCGACTCGTTGCCGTTGTTCGTCAACAACGGGCCCGTCGGTCCGCTCGCGGTGAGCTGGTTCGCCAGGCCGTTCACGCCGGGCGTCCCGGGACGCGCCGCGAACGCGGGCTCCCCCGCCGGATTGGTCGCGTTGGGATAGGTACCGAAGTAGTGATCGAACGAGACGTTCTCGTCGAAGATCACCACCAGATGTTGGATCGGTGTGGCGGTCGGTTGGCCGCCTCCCGGTTGGGCCGCCGTGATGGAGGTCACGGCCAGTCCGGAGACGGCAACCGCAAGTCCACCGAGTACGGCGAACCATCTGTGGCGCAGACGCTTCACGCTGGCATTTCCTTTCCGTTGGTCAGTTGGCTCCCGGCGACGTCATCCGCAGACGCCCCCCACCTCGGCAACGCGGATTGGCGCCCATGGCGCGTCAACCCCCGAAGCTGGTGGCGTCTTCAGTGATGCCCGCCAAGATGAGCGGCAGGGAACCTGTACGCGAGCGCGCGATGAACTCTTCTCGACCATTCGGCCGCCGTGTCACGCGTTCGTGGCGTTCCCGCGCTCGTTGTCACCGCCCCGTCACGAACGGGCGGGATCCGCGGCGACGGGGGTGTCGCCGCCGGCTCGGCTCTTAGCGGTTCACCGGCGACATGTCGGCGTAGCGGTCGCCCTGGGCGGGCGCAACCCGGTCGAGGACGGCCAGATCCTCTTCGGTGAGCTCGACGTCGAGCGCAGCCACGTTCTCCTCGAGGTAGGTGCGGCGCTTCGTGCCCGGGATCGGGGCGACGTCGCGGCCTGCGGCGTGGACGAAGGCCAGCGCGATCTGTCCCGGCGTGCAGCCCTTGGCCTGGGCGAGCTCGTCGACGACCTCGACGATGGCGACGTTGGCGTCCAGGTTGTCCCCCTGGAACCGCGGCTGGTACCGGCGGAAGTCCGCCTCGTCGAGATCGTCGAGCGAGCGCAGCGTGCCGGTCAGGAAGCCTCGCCCGAGCGGGCTGTAGGGGACGAACCCGATACCCAGCTCGCGCAGGGTGGGCAGGATCTCCTTCTCGGGATCGCGCGACCAGACGGAGTACTCGGTCTGCAGGGCGGAGATCGGGTGCACGGCGTGGGCGCGCCGGATGGTGGCCGGCGCAGCCTCGGACAGGCCGAGGAAGCGCACCTTGCCCTGGGCCACCAGCTCGCCCATGGCACCGACGGTCTCCTCGATCGGCGTGTCGGGGTCGACGCGGTGCTGGTA
>DATAYX010000328.1:0-4804 GCA_036272355.1 Acidimicrobiales bacterium | reverse complement strand
CCGGGTTGCTACTTCTTCGTCGGCGGGGCGGCGGCGGACGGATCGAGCGGGATGCACCACAGCCCCACCTTCTACGTCGAGGACGACGCGTTGCGCGTCGGCGCCAGCGTGCTGGTCCGGGGCGCTCTGGCCTTGGCTTCGGCCTGAGACGCCGGCTTCCTCACTGTCGCGAGGGGGCGCCCAGATGCCCGAGCCGGGCCACCCTACGCTGACGCCCGTGGGAAAGAGGCGGTTCCGCCGGGCGACAGGTCTCGGCGGGATTGCGCTCGCGGCACTGTTGCTGGCCGCGTGCAACGGGGCTCCGTCGGCGAGGTCGGCCGGTGACGGGCATGGACAGCGTGCGGGCACCACGACGACGGGCGCGCCGCGCACGACGACCACGACCGCACCGCCGGGCCCGTCGCCCTTGGCCGTCCCAGCGGCGCTCACACCCTTCGCGCCCCCGCCGGCGCCGACCGACGGGACCTGGACGCCGGCAGGCCGCAGCGTCAACGGGTTCCCGGCCGTCTACGAGACGCGGCTGGTCCCGCCGGACGGGGGCTCGGAGGCGGGGATCGCCTGGATGGACACGAACCTGCTCGGGGCCCAGTTGTATTCGGGCTCGAAGATCCCGGGCGGCGGCCCGTACACGCTGACCGCGCCCGTCCTACCGGCGCAGGCGGCGACGCTCGTGGCCGCGTTCAACGGTGGCTTCCTGATCAAGGACGCCCAGGGCGGCTATTTCACCGAGGGCCGCGCGATCTACCCGCTCGTCGACGGGGCGGCCTCGCTCGTGATCCGTTCCGACGGCTCGGTGACCGTGGGCGCCTGGGGCAGCGACGTGGGCATGACACCCGACGTAGCCGCCGTACGCCAGAACCTCGTCCCGTTGGTCGAGGGGGGGCAGCCAACGGCGCAGGCCTCGAACCCGGACTGGCACTTCTGGGGCGCGACCTGCGGGGTGTCCTCCTGTTCGGGGGCCGGGATCGAGAACCAGTGGCGATCAGGCGCCGGCGTCACCAGCAACGGCGCCCTCGTCTACGCCGTCGGTCCCGCCCTCGACCCGATGCAGTTGGCCCAACTTCTCGTGCGGGCGGGCGTGGTGCGCGGCATGGAGCTCGACATCAACCCGTCCTGGCCCGTCTTCGCGACCTATGCCCCGCCGCCCGGCGCGCCCGCCGGACCGTCGAACGGGTCCAGCATGCAGCCGGCGGCCGACCAGGGCCCGAGCACGTTCTTCGAAGCGGCGTGGGCGCGCGACTTCATCACCATGTCGGCGCGGACAACGGCGGTCGGCGCCCCGAGCGGATAGGCCAGCGAGGCCGCGGACGGGCACGGCGGCCGTTCCCCGGGCCAGAATGAGCCCATGGCCTCCGCTGACCTCTTCTCCATCGACGGCAAGACCGCGCTCGTGACCGGCGGAAGCCGCGGCATCGGCAAGATGATCGCCGAGGGCTATGTCGACGCCGGGGCGACGGTGTACATCTCTTCGCGCAAGGCCGAGGTATGCCAAGAGGTGGCGGAAGAGCTCTCGAAGAAGGGCACCTGCGTCGCCGTCCCCGCCGACCTGTCGAAGGAGGAGGAGTGTCGGCGCCTGGCCGACGAGATGGCCTCGCGGGTCGACCGGCTCGACATCCTCGTCAACAACGCTGGCGCCACGTGGGGGGCGCCCCTGGCCGACTACGACGAGGCCGCCTTCGAGCGGGTGCTGGGGTTGAACGTGAAGGGCGTCTTCCACACCACGAAGTTCATGCTCCCGCTGCTCGAGAAGGCGGGGACGCAGGAGGAGCCGGCGCGGGTGATCAACATCGGATCGATCGACGGTATCCAGACGCCGATCATGGAGACGTACGCCTACTCCGCCTCGAAGGCGGCGGTCCACCAGTTGACGCGGCACCTGGCCAAGCGCCTTGCTCCCGCCATCACCGTGAACGCGATCGCGCCGGGCCCCTTCGAGTCCAAGATGATGGCGGCCACGCTCGACGCCTTCGGCGATCAGATCAGGGCGAGCGCGCCGCTGCGTCGCATCGGGCGGCCCGACGACATGGCCGGGACGGCGATCTTCCTTGCGTCGCGGGCGGGCGCGTACCTAACCGGCGCCGTCATCCCGGTCGACGGTGGCATCGCCACCACGCATTGACCGAACGCCGAAGAACGCGGACGAACCAATCCACCCAAGGGGGTCCACCGTGCTGTTGCTCCACGAAGTCCATCAAGTCGCCGGGGCGAAGGAGGACGAGTTCGACGCGGCCTACCGCGACGAGTACATGCCGGCGCTGGCCAAGTCGGACGGAAGCCGGCTGCTCTGGTACCTGCACCTCGGCCACGGGACCGGCCAGGCCTACACCTCGGTCTCCATCACGGGATGCCGCGACGCCGCGGCATGGGCGGAACTGGCCGAGCGCGTGCGCGGCGGCGACCTGGCGGCGTGGTCGGCCAAGATCGACGCGTTGCGCCACGAGCACCGGGCCAAGATCATCCAACCGGTGTCGTGGTCACCGCTGCAGGACATCGACTTCGGTGGCGTGCCCGTGGACGGCGAGACCCACAAGAACTCGTTGTTCATGGAGGACACCGCCTGGCCGTTCGCGGGTGGGTTGCAGGCCTATCTGAAGAAGGCCGGCACCCTCTACGACCACACGTTGAGCAGCCAGAAGGAGGAGGGTACAGGCATGATCGAGCTCGAAGCGGCCTTCCAGCCGGTCTTCGGGACCCACCAGACGACCGAGGTCATCCTCTGGCAGCGCGTGGTCAACTCCAAGGCCGTCATGTGGATGCTGGGACACGACCTCCCGCCGGAGGCTTCGGCGCCGGGGACGTGGCTGCACGACGCGCTGGAGGTCCGCGACCGCTGGGAGAGCCGCTTGCTCCGAAGTGCGGCGTGGTCCCCGCTGTACTGAGGAGGGAGGACCCGATGGGCGAGGCGTTCGATCTGTCCGAAGTCTTCATTCATCTCGGGGGCGGTGCGAGCGCGACGCCGCTGCCGGACTTCACGTGGTCGCCCGAATACCTGGCCGGTTATCAAGAGCGTTTTGCGAAAGACGGCGCCGAGGGTCGCCTGGTCTGCGTCCTGCCCCAGGACAAGACGTGGGACTCGTGGGAGCGCCACCCCGACGGTGAAGAGGTCGTCGTGTTGCTCTCGGGCCGGGTCGACCTGGTGCAGGAGCTCGACGGCGACGAACACGTCGTGGAGCTGCATCCGGGGCAGGCCGTGATCAATCCGGCCGGCGTCTGGCACACGGCGCGTGTCCACGAGCCCGGAGTGGGATTGTTCATCACACCGGGCCGAGGGACCGAGGCGAAGCCTCTGGGCTGAAAGCCGGGCCGGGCTGCTAGGAGCGGCTGCTAGGAGCGGCTGCTGAGCGCGGCCAGCTCGTGCGGCCCCTGCGCCGGGTAACCCCCCGCCTCGCGGATGGCCGCGCCCCACGGGTCGAGAAGGCCGATCAGCTCTTCGAGCCCATCGTCACCGAGCGCCTCGAGCATCGGGGTGCACTGCGCGTCGGTCGCCGCCTCGATCGACTCGCGCAACGCGCGGCCCTCGTCGGTCAGCGCGCCGTCGGCCAAGAGGCCGCGCGCGACGAGGCGCGCCTCGGCCGCATCGAGCTGCTCGTCGGACCAGGCCCGCGTGCGGACGTAGGTGCGCAGCGGGATGCCCCAGTAGGGCTCGGTCAACAGCCCGATCTCGGTCGCGTCGAGGACCGCCGACGTCCAGGCGGCGGTGTGCGCGTCGCCGCGGTACTCGCGCAACATGTCGGCGAGGCGCCACGCGTCGGCGAGGGGCTCGCCGGGGAGCCCGAGGCCCATGAGGCCGGCATAGAGCGGTTTGCCCTCGGGACGAAGCGGCGCGATCGCCTTCTCGAGGAGAGCGGTCGCCGTGGCGAGCCCGTCGGGGGTAGGGCCGAGGACGCGCTCGAGCTGTGCGACCGCGCCGCGTGTCCGTGCGGCGCAGATCGTCGGCGCGTCGACCAGGCTCGCGCCGAACTCGATCGAGGGGACGACGGCTTCCGGGTTGAAGACGCCGAAGGCCGCCGCCACGACCGGACCGGAGACCTGCCCCATGACCGAGCCGCGGCTGGTGAAGTAGGCCGGTCCGTCGGGGAGCTGCACGCCACCGGAGGTCGTGCCCGGGCTGGGCGAGAACCCGAGCTCCGCGTAGGCGGCGTGGCACTCGGGCGAGAAGTACACCTGCGCCGCCACCGGCTCGAGGACCATGGCCAGGCGCCTCGCCCGCGGATCGTGCTGTCCCCTCACTGCGGTCACCCTACGCGTCCCGTCGACGCACTGCCCCCGGTGTGCGATGCGGAGAGCGCGCTCAGGCCTTGGTGAACCGCATCGGGAAGTGGTCGATGGACCGGATGCCCGGTGTGTACACCAGCGTATGTCCGGGCTCGACCTCGTAGTCGGGGATCCGCTTGTGCCACTCGCGCAGGGCGACGCGGAGCTCCATGCGAGCGAGGTGCGAACCGAGGCAGCGGTGAATGCCGCCCCCGAACGCGATGTGGGGGTTGACGTCACGGTCCCACCGCACGACGTCGCCGTCGGGAAACTCCGTCTCGTCCGTGTTCGCCGAGCCGATCATGACCATGATCTGGTCGCCGGCGTTGACGGGGCAACCGCCCAGCTCGGTTTCCTGCACCGCCACCCGCGCGACGCCCATCACGGGCGTCTCCCAGCGCAGCATCTCCTCGATCGCGTTCGGGATGAGCGAAGGGTCCTCGACCAGCTGGCGCCGATGGTCGGGGTGCTGCGCCAGGAACGAATACATGCAGTCCAGCGTCGCCGTCACGGTGTCGAGCCCTGCGATCAGGAACAGGAAGCAGATGTC
>DATAYX010000327.1:0-1563 GCA_036272355.1 Acidimicrobiales bacterium | reverse complement strand
TCCTCGGGCTCGGTCACCTCGGGTCCGGGACCCGCCTTGACGCCTCCGATATCGAGGATGTCGGCGCCGTCGACGACCAGCTGCTCGGCGCGCGCCCAGAGTTTCTCGAGGTCGAAGGTGGCGCCCTTGTCGTAGAAGGAGTCCGGCGTGCGGTTGAGGATGCCCATCACGAGGGCGCGGTGGGTGAGGTCGTAGCGGCGGCCGCCGAGATCGAGCGTGCGTGCGCTCGGGACGAACGGCGGGCGCGGGGCGGCGGTCTCGGGTCGGGCCCCGGCCTCGGCGTGGGTGCCCGCAGCCCCCGGGGCCATCAGAACAGCCGCGCCGCCAGCGCGCGCCGGTATTCGTTGGTGCGCGGATCGGACGGCCCGAGAGCCTCGAGCAGGTCGACGAACTCCTGACGCGCCGCTTCGTCGTCGCGCACCTTCTCGAGGAGTTCGTCGAGCTTGGTGGCGATCTCGTCGCGGCCGGTGTCGGAGACGTCGACTCCGGCCTCGAGGAGCCGGGCGTCGGCCGCCAGGAGCCGGGTGGCATCGGTCTCGGGGATGCGCGCCAGGATGGCGAGCGCCTCGGCAGCGTCACCGCGGTCGATCAGCAGGCGGGCCAGCGCCTCGATCGCACCGGCGTGGTCCGGCTGGAGCTCGAGCGCCTTGCGCAACGACCCCTCGTCCCCCGTGGCCACGAGGGTGTCGGCCTCACTCGGCGCGGGCGCGAGGCGCTGGATGAACGCCGTCAGCTGTGCCTCGGGGACGGCGCCGATGAACTGGTCCACGACCTGGCCGTTGTGGATGGCGAAGACGGCGGGGATCGACTGCACCGCGAAGGTCTGGGCGACCCGGGGGTTGTCGTCGACGTTGACCTTGGCGAGCTCGACGGCGCCGTCGGTATCGGCCACCGCCTTCTCGAGCATCGGCCCGAGCGTTTTGCACGGCCCGCACCAGGGCGCCCACAGGTCCACCACGACCGGCACGGTGGCGCTGCGGGTCAGGACCTCTTCTTGGAATGTCTGATCGGTGACGTCCATTTCGGAACCGAGGGTAATGGTTGAGCCCGCCTCGTCCCGTCGGAAAGGGCCGTCCCGGAGGGCCCCGAGGCGTCTGAAGGCCCTGCTGCGCACCGATTAGCGTCGGGACCCGTGTCAGGGGCGCCCGAGGGCATCAACGAGCAGCAGGTCACCGAGTGGATGGCGGCCCTGCTGCCCGAGCTGCGGCCTCCGCTGACCTTCACCCTCGTCGCCGGCGGCCGGTCCAACCTGACCTTCCGGGTCGAGGACGCCGACGGGCGCGCCTGGGCCCTGCGCCGGCCGCCGCTCCACCATGTCTTGCCCACCGCTCACGACATGACGCGCGAGTACCGGTTGATCCACTCGCTCGGCCCGGTCGGCATCCCGGTCCCGGTCGCGCACGGGCTCTGCACCGACGAGGCGGTCAACGAGCGGCCCTTCTACGTGATGGAGTTCGTCGAGGGGCACATCCTGCGCAGCGCGCCGCAGGCCGAGGAGGCCTTCGACGAGGCCACCCGGCGCGCCGTGGGCGACCACATGGCCGACACGCTCGCCGCGCTGCA
>DATAYX010000326.1:0-1611 GCA_036272355.1 Acidimicrobiales bacterium | reverse complement strand
AACACGGCGCCAAGATGCTCGTCGTCGATGCCGACTACGAAGTCCGCGAGGGCACCTGGGAGGCGGGGAGCCGGATCGCGATCATGGAGTTCGAGTCGCCCGAAGTCGCGCGTCACTGGTACGACTCCGAGGCGGGCCAACAGGCGCACGCACTCCGCTCCGCAGCGGCCGATTGCAACGTGATCATCGCTTCGGGCTTCGTCCCGAAGAAGCCGGGCAACTTGCTTGCCGTCGACCCGTCGTCGCGGGCCGACGAGCTGGCGGGCTCCGCCCGGCAGCGCAACGGAACGCAGATCACGTCGGCGGACGAGAGAGGCCTGTTCCGGGAAGCCCTCGGCACCGCTCCGGGGCGAGGTCGCATGGCGGGCCGCCGTGTCGTCGTCGTCGGCGCCGGCCAAACCGATTTTCACCTCGACGATCAGCCCGTCGGCAACGGCCGGGCCATGGCGATCCTCCTTGCCCGCGAGGGGGCGCGCGTGGTCGTGGTGGACCGGGACGAAGCGTCGGCAGACGAAACGGCGGCGCTGATCCGGTCCGAAGGCGGTGCGGCGACAACCGTGGTGGCTGATGTCTCCGACCCCGAGAGCGTGAACGAGATGATCGCGACTACCCAACGCGAGCTCGAGGGTATCGACGGGCTCGTCTACAACGTTGGGGTCCCGGGTCCCATCGGGTTCGAAGAGAACACCCCCGAGGCGTGGGACGCAACGGTGAGCGTGAATTTGCGCGGAGCGATGCTGACCGCTCGTGCCGCACTGCCGGTGATGGAGCCACATTCTTCGATCGTGTTCGTCTCATCGATCGGCGCCGTGCGGGGTATCGGACGGATGATCGCGTACGACGCGTCCAAGGCCGGTCTTTCCGCTCTGGTTCGGGCCACCGCGATCGCCCGCAAGGAGGACGCCGTGAGGGCGAACATCGTGATGCTGGGGATGATCGATACGGGCATCGGCCGTGATGGTGACCGCAACATGTCGGGAAGGGAGAACATCCCCGTCCCGCTCGGGCGCCGAGGGACGGCCTGGGAGGCGGCATACGCCTCCCTGTTCCTCCTCTCCCACGAATCGACGTTCATCACCGGGCAGACGCTGGCCGTCGACGGCGGCCGCACGACGCTGGCATAGAGGCCATGGCTGAGCTTGTCGGCACTGCGTCGGACGACTCTCCCGAAATTCTGGCGGTGGGCCGGACCGACGTGACCATCGTCTACGCGTCCCTCTCGAAGCGGCACCCCGAGGGCTCCGATGCGGACTATCTCGAATGGCACTCGCTCGACCACCGGCCCGAGCAGCACCGCATGGCGCAGCTCCGCGCCTCCTTCCGGATGGTGTCCACCCCGGAGTGCCGGGCGGCACGGGCCGCGAGCGACGCCCGCTACGACGAGGCTGACCACCTCCAGAGTTACTTCTTCACCGATATCTCCGCCATGACCCAATTCAGCGAGTTGAGCGTCGCGCTCAAGAACGCCGGTCGGGCCCCGTACCTGCTGCCTCTGGTCGAACGAGGCGTCTACCGCGTGGACGGTATGGCCGCCGCCCCCCGGATCAAAGTCGGTGCCGACGTCCTGCTGTGGTGGTCAGCCAAGGGTGTGTACTTCCTGATCGAGCGCGG
>DATAYX010000325.1:0-6554 GCA_036272355.1 Acidimicrobiales bacterium | reverse complement strand
GATCTGGCCAACCCAGATCTGGATCAGCTGAGTGCCGAGTGGAGGTCTGTGAGCAGTCGCATCCTGGTCGTCGAGGACGATGAGCGCATCAGATCGTCCATGCGCCTGGCCCTCGAAGGCGAGGGCTACGAGGTAAAGGACGCCGCCAGCGGCGAGGAGGGCCTCGACCTGTTCGCCGAGGCGCCAACCGACGTTGCGCTCATCGACCTCATGCTGCCCGGCATGGACGGGTTCGAGTGCTGCCGCGCCCTGCGACGCAGCAGTGCCGTCCCCATCATCATCGTGACGGCGCGTTCGGACACCCACGACGTGGTGGCGGGCCTGGAGGCGGGGGCGGACGACTACGTCACCAAGCCCTTCGTGGCCAAGGAGCTCGCGGCGCGGATCCGGGCGCTGCTGCGCCGGGCGCGGCCGGCCGAGGAGGAGCCGGGCGCCCTCACGTTCGGCGACCTCCAGCTGCTGCCCGAGCAGGGCGTGTTGCGCCGGCTCAACGGCGAGGAGGTCCACTGCACGCGCACCGAGTTCCGCTTGCTGTGCGAGCTGGCGGCGTCGCCGAACAAGGTGCTGAGCCGCGAGCAGCTGCTCGACCGGGTCTGGGGCTACGACTACTTCGGCGACGGGCGCCTCGTCGACGTGCACATCCGTCGCCTGCGCACCAAGGTCGAGGCCGACCCCGCGGTGCCTCAGCACATCCTCACCGTCAGGGGCATGGGCTACAAGCTGGTCCCTTGACATGAGGCTGGGCATCGGTGCCCGCATCACGGCCGTCTTCGGCCTCGGGGCGCTGGTGCTGTCGGTCCTGCTCGGCGGGATCTCGTACTTCACCGTCCGGCACTTCCTGCTCGCGGGCCGCGAGTCGGCGGCCCAGCAGCAGGCGTTCTCCAACGCGTCGAACGTGCGCACCTCGCTGGAGGGGGGCGACACGAACTACGTCTTCCTGCTGGGCCAAATCGACGCGGGGACCAACGCGCATTCGGTGCTGTACCACCGGTCCAAGGCCTACGTCTCCTCGCTGTCGGTGAACGCGTCGTCGATCCCCGTGCCGCTACGCAAGCAGGTCCTGTCCGGCACGCCGGCGACGCAGACCTACCGCAACGCGACGGGGCGGGCGGAGATCGCGGTGGGCATCCCGGTCCCCTCGGTACACGCCGCCTACTTCGAGGTGTTCGACCTGTCCGACCTCGACCACACCATGAGCGTGCTGGGCCTGACGCTGTTCATCGCCGGCGCGATCACGACGCTGCTCGGGCTCGCACTCGGCCGCTTCGCGAGCCGGCGGCTGCTGCGGCCGCTCTCCGACGTGACGTCGGCCGCCGGCGCCATCGCGGGCGGCGAGCTCGACACGCGCCTCGACGTCGAGGCGGCGGACCCGGACCTGGTCGGGCTCACCGCCTCCTTCAACGCCATGGTCGACCAGCTCCAGGAGCGGATCGAGCGGGAGGCCCGGTTCAACTCCGACGTCAGCCACGAGCTGCGCTCGCCGCTCACCACCCTCTCCGCCGCGGTCGGCGTGCTCGAGACGGACCGCGACCGGCTGCCCGCCCGCTCCCAGCGGGCCCTCCAGCTCCTGAGCGACGACCTCCAGCGGTTCCAGCGGATGGTGAGCGACCTGCTCGAGATGTCCCGCGCCGACGCCGGCTCGGTCGACGTCTTCCTGGAGGAGGTGAACGTCGCCGAGCTGGTGCAGCGCTCGGTCGAGACCGGGATCGGGCACATGGACGCCCGCCGGCACGCGGCGCCGGAGGTGGTCGTCGACCCGGAGGTGGAGTGGTGGCGGGTCGGCGTCGACAAGCGGCGCTTCGAGCGCGTGCTGGTGAACCTCATGGAGAACGCGGACCACTACGGCGGGGGGGTGACCACGATCGCAGTGGGCCCCGGGCCGGGGGCGGCGTCGCCCTCGGAACCACTCGGGCGCCTGGTGGAGGTGACGGTCGACGACGCGGGACCGGGCATCGACCCGGCAGAACGCGCCAAGGTGTTCGAGCGCTTCTACCGCGGCTCGGCCTCGGGGCGGCGCGGCACCGGGACGGGCACCGGCCTCGGGCTCGCCCTGGTCGCCGAGCACATGCACGTCATGCACGGCGACGTGCGTGTCGAGTCGTCGCCCGACGGCGGGGCACGGTTCGTCCTGTCGCTGCCGGTGCTGACGAACGGTGACGGCGACGGTGAGGGCGACATGAGCGACGAGCTCGCCGGCGACACGGAGGTGGACGCGTGAGCGGGCCCGCGCCGGGACGGGCGCGACGCTGGCGACTGGCGGTGCTGTGCCTGCTGCCGGTCGCGGCTCTCGCGACAGGCTGCGCCCTGCCGACGCAGGGATCGCCGAGCGCCATTCCCGCGTCGCGGGTCCCGTTCAACCTGCTGGACCCCCACCCGCCGACGACCACGACGACGCAACCCAAACCGTCGTCGTACGTCGGCGCCAAGGTGTACTTCCTCAACGCGAAGGCCAACGACGCGCTGACGCCGGCCGACCGGCTCGTGAGCGCGCCGGCGCAATTGCCCGCCATCATCACCACCCTGGTGTCGGGACCGAGCAGCGGCGAGTCCGCGCAGGGGCTCACGACCGCGATCCCGAGCGACGTCGTCGTGCTCTCGGCCGCCGAGACGCCACCTGGCTCCAATGTGGTCACCGTGAACTTCAGCACGGCTTTCGGGCAGATCACCGGCACCGCCACCGAGCAGGCGGTCGCCCAGGTCGTGACGACCGTGGTCAACGAGATCGGCCCCGGGACCGGGATCGTGTTCGAGATCAACGGCACGCACACCAGCGTCCCGATCGCCAACGGCTCCCAGGTGGCGGGGCCCGTCTACCTCCTCGACGTCATCGCCCCCTGAAACAGCGTTTCAGCCGGCGTTCTTCTCGGCGTCGCTGCGCCACGGGAGCCGGGGCGCACCGGACCACAGATGCTCGAGGTCGTAGTAGTCCCGCGTCTCTTGGAGGAACACGTGGACGATGAAGTCGCCGTAGTCCATGAGGACCCACGTCGCGTCCTGCAGTCCTTCGACGCGCAGCGGTGCGGCGGCGTGGGCGTCCTTGACGCCGCGCTCGATCTCCTCGACCAGGGTGCGGACGTGGCGCGTGTTCTGCGCGCTCGTGATGACGAAGGCGTCGACCACACCGAACAGCTCGCCCATGCCGAGGATGACCGTGTCACGGCCGAGTTTTGCGTCGGCCGACTCCGCGGCGGTCGCCACGGCGGGAGGCAGCTGGACTCCGACGTCCAACCCTTGCCTCAATGGAGGACGTCCAGGATCCCCACCGTGAGCCCGAAGGCACCGACGAGGATGGAACACGCCACGACGGTCCAACGCTGCTGCGAGCGGCGCGCCAGCTTGAGCTCGGCTCGGCGATCGGCCCGGCGTCGGGCACCGCTGGGGGACGCGGCCACTCGGGGACTGTCCGACAGCTCCGTCCACCCGGCCGGCATGGCGCTCATCTCCCGACAGCGTACAGACCGCGGCCGTGGATGCAACGGATGACCGCGGGGGGCACGAGGTCGTCCACCGGCTCGCCCGCGGCGAGGCGGTCGCGGACCTCGGAGCTCGAGACGTCGACCTGGGGCCCGTCGACCCGCACGGCCCGCCAGCCGGGCGGCACCGGGGTCGTGTCCGCCGTCGGCCGGGACACGACGGCCAGGGTGACCAGGCCGGCGAGGTCGCCGGCGCGGTGCCAGGTCCCGAGCTCGGGCACCAGGTCGGCGCCGACGACGAGGAAGAGGTCCAGAGGTCGCCCCGTGCCGCCGCCCAGGAGCTCTTCGGCCGTGTCCACCGAGTAGCTGGGGCCGCCGCGGTCGATCTCGAGCCGGCTCGCCTCGGCCCCCGGGATCTCGGCGGCCAGCGCCTCGGCGAGCGCATAGCGGTCCTCGGCCGGGGAGATGGCCCGCCGGACCGACTTCTGCCAGGGGTCGTGCGCCACCACGAGCAGGAGGCGGTCGAGGCCGAGGGTCTCGATCGCGGCGCGGCCGGCGGCGACGTGACCGAGGTGCGGTGGGTCGAACGTCCCCCCGAGGATCCCGACCCGCTCGGGCCGCTCAGGTGCCGGCAAGCTCGGCGATCACGGGCGCAAGCGCGTCCATCTCGGCCTCGTGCACCACGATGTAGCTGAAGCCGAGCTCCTCGCGCCGCTTGCGCAGCGTCTCCGCGATCTCGGGCGCGCTGCCGATCAGGGCCAGTGGCGCCGCGCGCAGTTGGTCCGGGGTGAGGTCGAAGACCGGCGCCAGCGCCTCGATGACTTCGTCTGCGTTCGGCACGACCTGCACGGCCGCAGTCCAGCACTGCAGCTCCAGGTCGTCGGCGCGCTCCCCCGCCGCCTGGCGCGCCCAGCGGACGCGGTCGTGATAGCGGTCGAGGATCGCCTCGGCCGCGACCTCGGGGCCGATGTAGCCGGCGGCGAGGCTCGGCACGACACTCACGATGCTGGCGTACCGCCCGGCCAAGCTGAGAATGCGCCGTCCCCCGCCGCCGATGACGAGCGGCGGTCCGCCGGGCGTGACCGGCATCGGAGAACACTTCGCGCCCGGGACCTCGTAGTGCTCCCCGCTGAAGGTCGCGGTTCCCGTCTGCCACAGGCTCAGCATGATCTCGAGGCTCTCGGCCAACCGCGCGATCCGGACGGACGGGCGGTCCATCGGGATGCCGGACTGGTCGTAGTCGGCGGTCAGCCACCCCGCCCCGATGCCGAACTCGAAGCGGCCGCCGGTCACGACGTCGAGCGTGGCGGCTTCCCGCGCGGCAAGGACCGGATGGCGAAAATCGTTGTCGAGCACCAGCGTGCCGACGCGCAAAGCGGTCGTGGCCTCCGCGGCGACCGCGCACGCGACCATTGGCGCCCACTGCTCGTCGAGATGGTCGGGCACGTAGAGGGTCGAGTAGCCCATGTCCTCGCATTTGTGCGCTAAGTCGCGCCAGGCACCCGGGGATGCGCCGCCGGAGGCCTGCATGGCGAAGCGGAAGGCGGCCATGAGCGGGGATCCTACGGCGTTAACCTGTTGCGGTGACGAGCCGCCCCGAGACTGCCTCCTGGAGCGCCGCGTCCTGGCGGAAGCTCCCCGCCGCCCAGCAGCCCGACTGGCCTGACGCCGACGCGTTGAAGAAGGCCGAGGCGCGCCTGTCCGCGCTGCCGCCGCTCGTGTTCGCGGGTGAGGCGCGCCATCTCACCCGCGGCCTGGCCGAAGTCGCGAACGGGCAGGCCTTTCTGCTGCAGGCGGGTGACTGCGCCGAATCCTTCGTCGACTTCTCCGCCGACTCCATCCGGGACAAGCTCAAGATCATCTTGCAGATGGCGGTCGCGCTGACGTACGCGGCAGGCGTGCCGGTGGTCAAGGTGGGCCGCATCGCCGGGCAGTTCGCCAAGCCGCGCACGGCCGACACCGAGACCGTCGGCGACGTCGCGTTGGCGTCCTTCCGCGGCCACATGGTCAACGACGACGCGTTCGACGCCGAGGCTCGCCGGCCCGATCCCGAGCGCCTGATCGCGGCCTATCAGCAGTCAGCCTCGACGCTCAACCTGCTGCGCGCGTTCACCAAGGGCGGTTTTGCCGACCTCTCGCAGGTTCATCAGTGGAACCAGCAGTTCGTCGCGTCGTCGACGCAGGGACAACGCTACGAGCGCATCGCAGCGGAGATCGACCGCGCACTGCGGTTCATGGCCGCGTGCGGAATCGACCTGGGCGCCGAGGAAGGGTTGCACCAGGTCGACTTCTTCACCTGCCACGAGGGGCTGATCCTCCCCTACGAGGAGTGCCTGACCCGCGTCGATTCCCTGACCGGCGACTGGTACGACTGCTCGGCCCACATGGTGTGGATCGGCGACCGCACCCGCCAACTCGACGGCGCGCACGTCGAGTTCTTCCGGGGCATCTGCAACCCGGTGGGCTGCAAGATCGGCCCGAGCTGCACGCCGGAGGAGCTGGTCGCCCTGTGCGAGCGGCTGAACCCCGACCGCCTGCCGGGGCGCTTGACGCTCATCATCCGGCTCGGCGCGGACAAGGTGGAGGACCTGCTCCCGCCCCTGGTCCGGGCCGTCGAGGCCGAGGGGCACCCGGTGGTGTGGGCCTGCGATCCGATGCACGGCAACACCTTCACCAGCGCGGGCGGCCGCAAGACGCGCCGATTCGACGTCATCCTGTCCGAGCTGCGCTCGTTCTTC
Source organism: Acidimicrobiales bacterium (assembly GCA_036272355.1). Lineage (GTDB taxonomy): Bacteria > Actinomycetota > Acidimicrobiia > Acidimicrobiales > RAAP-2 > Bog-473. The sequence goes on along the minus strand of DATAYX010000325.1, from coordinate 403 downwards.
GCCGTCCACCGCGACGAGGGGACGTGGCCGGGCGGCGTCCACATCGAGCTCACCGGCGACGACGTGACCGAATGTCTCGGCGGGGCCGAAGAGATCCTCGAGGGCGACCTCGGGGTGCGCTACACCACGACCTGCGACCCACGGCTGAACGGCCGCCAGTCCCTCGACCTCGCCTTTCAAGTGGCGGAGTTCCTCAGAAGCTGAAAGGGAAACCTATTTTGATCCGTCGACTCGTCCTCGCCATCCTGGCGGCCGCGCTGCCTGTCGTGGCCGTGGTCGCGTCGTCCGTGCTCCCCTCCGCCGCGCCGCCCGCCGGCGCGGCCACCGACCCGCCGGCCTACTGGCTGGTGGCGAGCGACGGCGGCATCTTCTCCTTCGGCGGCGCGCCGTACTACGGCTCGAC
>DATAYX010000324.1:0-1791 GCA_036272355.1 Acidimicrobiales bacterium | reverse complement strand
CCCGCATGGAGCCGACCAACCGGCGGCGGGTCGTGCGCGCGCTCGAGGTCACGCTGGGGACCGGCCGGCCGTTCTCCGAATTCGGGCCCGGCCTCGACGCCTACCCGGCCACCGGCGTCCCCCAGGTCGGGCTCGCCGTCGGTGCCGAGGAGACCGACCGGCGCATCGCCGAGCGGTTCGCGGCCATGGTGGAGGCGGGCCTGGTGGACGAGGTGCGGGCCCTGGCCGGCCGGCGCCGGGGCATCTCGCGCACGGCGCGCCAGGCACTGGGGTACCGGGAGGTCCTCGCGCACGTCGAGCAGGGGGTCCCCCTCGACGAGTGCCTGGCGGAGGCCGTGCGCCGCACCCGCCAGTTCGCCCGCCGTCAGGCCTCGTGGTTCCGCCGGGACCCCCGGATCGCCTGGAGCGAGGATCCGGCCGAGGTGTCGGAGCTGCTGGAACGGGCGCTCTGCGTGCACGGCTGAACGGCCTCGCCTGCGAGAATGGGGTCCGTGCACGCCTCCAAGCACGAAGGCGCCGGCAACGACTTCCTGGTCGTGCTCGACCCCGACGACTCCATCCGGCTCTCGGTGGCCCAGGTCCGCCTGCTGGCGGACCGGCGCCGTGGGGTGGGTGCGGACGGCCTCATCCGGGTCGGCCCGGGCCGGGACGGCTGCGACGTCTCGATGCAACTCGTCAACGCGGACGGCGGTGAGGCCGAGATGAGCGGGAACGGGATCCGCTGCCTGGCCCAGGCCGCCGTCGACGCCGGGTGGGTCCGACCGCCGCGTTTCACGGTGGCGACCGCCGCCGGCACCCGGACGGTCGAGTACGCCGCAGGTCCGGCCGACGGTTGGGCCTCGGCCCGCGTGGACATGGGCCCCGCCAGGCTCGGGCCCGACCAGGCCCAGGAGTTCGACGACCGGCGGGTCCGGACCGTCGACGTGGGCAACCCGCACCTCGTGCTGCTCGGTCCCGACACCGCCGGCGTGGAGGTCACCGAGCTCGGGCCCAAGCTCCAGGCGGCCTTCCCCGGCGGGATCAACGTGGAGTGGATCACCGTCCTCACCGACGGCGAGGGCGACTTCCTCGACTTCCGGGTGTGGGAGCGCGGCGCCGGCGAGACCTTGGCCTGTGGCACGGGGAGCGTGGCGGCCGCCGCCGCCGCCCGGAGCTGGGATGCGCTCGCCGCCGGCGACGTCGTCCGGGTGCGGAACCCGGGCGGCATGCTCGAGGTGACGCTCGGGGCCGACGAGCAGGCCACGGCCTATCTGGCCGGTCCGGTGCGCAAGGTGGCCGACGTCGACATCCATCCGGGGTTGCTCTCTTGAGCAACGTGCTGCCCGGGACGCTCATCGAGCGCGCCTTTCGGGAACGCATCCTCCTCGTCGGCGTCGTCTTCCCGGGGCTCACCAACGAGATGGTCGACGAGGAGCTCGACGAGCTCGCATTGCTCGTCGACAGTGCCGGCGCCGACGTCGTCGGGCGTGTCGTGCAACGGCGCGACGCCCCCGACCCCGCGACCTTCGTCGGGCGCGGCAAGGCCGAGGAGATCGCGGCACTGAGCCGGACGCTCGACGTCGACACGGTCGTCTTCGACGACGAACTGAGCCCGGCGCAGCACCGGAACCTGGAGAAGCTCTTCGGGCGGACGGCAATCGACCGCACGGCCGTGATCCTCGACATCTTCGCCCAGAACGCCCGGAGCCCCGAGGGCAAGGCGCAGGTGGAGCTGGCGCTGTTGCACTACCGGTTACCCCGCCTGCGCGGGCGGGGCAGTGCGCTCAGCCAGCAGGCCGGTGGCATCGGGAC
>DATAYX010000323.1:0-5420 GCA_036272355.1 Acidimicrobiales bacterium | reverse complement strand
CGGGCCATGTTGTCGCGCAGGTAGTCGAAGCCGAACTCGTTGTTCGTGCCGTAGGTGACGTCGCACTCGTAGGCCGCCTTCTTCAGCGTGGCGTCGTCGACGGCCGCGGTGATCAGGCCGACGCTGAGCCCGAGCCAGCGGTGGATCCGTCCCATCCACTCGGCGTCACGCGAGGCGAGATACTCGTTCACCGTCACCATGTGCACCCCGTTGCCCCCGAGGGCGTTGAGGTAGGCGGGGAGGGTGGAGACGAGGGTCTTGCCCTCGCCCGTCTTCATCTCGGCGATCCAGCCGAAGTGCAGCGCCATGCCGCCCATGAGCTGCACGTCGAAGTGGCGCTGGCCGATGACGCGCCAGGCCGCCTCCCGGACGGTGGCGTAGGCCTCGATCAGCAGGTCGTCGAGGGTCTCGCCGTTCTCGATGCGCTCCTTGAACTGGACGGTGCGGTGGGCGAGGGCGTCGTCGGAGAGCCCCTGCATCTCGGGCTCGAGGGCGTTGATGAGCGGGACGAGCTCGGCGATGCGCCGGACCTTCTTCCCCTCACCCGCCTTCAGGACCTTCGTGAACACGCTCATGGCGCGACGATCCTACCGGTGCGGCGACGGCCGACAGCGCCGGGTGAGGTCGGGCTGCGTGCGGCTGACCTGGTCTTTGACCCCACACTCGCCTGCTGCGAGGGTGACGCGCCGGGCACCGGCGGCCGTGCGGTCGCCCACACGGCCCTACGGCACCACGACGGCGCGCATCGCCTCGTCTCCGCCCGCCCCCGACAGCCGGGGACTCGACGGGCAGGGCTTACCTCTAAGCCGCACCATGCTCAGCGACCACAAGTCGCCTTACGTGGGTCGTTTCGCCTGCGGCTGGCCTCGACTTTCAACCACAGACCCGCACGCAGCCCGATGGCAATTGTACTGAGGGCCTGACGGCCCAGCCCCGCCGTCCCGCCGGACCTGTGCCCCGGGAGCCGGAACCGGTCACCGGCTGACGCTCATCGGGGTCGTCAGGATCGCGCGGAGCAGGGTCCTGGGGCGAGCCGGTGATGGTGTCCGGCACCCTGGGCGACGTCGACGGCGCGATCCAGTGGATGGAGCGGTTCGGCCGGGGATTCGGCAGACTGGCCTCCTGTGCCGACTCCGGAAACCGGTGACACCTTGGAAGTTCGTGACCGGCTCGAGGTCGAGCAAGCAGAGCGCGACGACCTGCTAGAGAGGCGCGAGCAGCTCATCAAGGCACTCAAGGATGCCTGCGAAGCGCTGGGGTCGCAGATCGAGGTCGTCTATGAGTTCGCGCAAGCTCTCTCGCCAGGCCAGGTCCGGGCGGTCAATGAGCGTCTCGCCCCGATCCGTGGAAGGGTCGGCTGGGAGCCCTACCCGAACACGCCGTGCCCCATGGAGGGACGCGTGCAATCGAGACGCCCCTCCTTCGAGGAACTGCTGAACCGCGCCTACGACGACTCAGCGAGTTTCAAGGCACTACGGGTCGAGGTGGACGAGCTTTCGGAGGTTTACCGCGAGGCCAGCTCATTCCAGGGCGATTTGCACAACCTGAGCGATTGGATGCGCGAGGTCGCTCCGGAAGGAACGCCCTATCTCGGCCGACCAGTCGACGAGGCAACCCGCCAGGACGTGGTCCGGGCCTGGCATGAGGCCGCCAACGTTCTCGGTATCGAGGTGATCGCCCCCTACACGCTCGAGGTGGAGGACGGCCCGATTTCCGCACTCGCGCTGCTCGTCGGAATCGGACGCCCGAAGGGGACTCTGCTCTTCGACCTCAACGCCTTCTTTGAATGTGCTCCTCGAGTCGTAGACCCCGGCTTTTGGCCAATCGGCATCCACCCGAGGAGCTATCGCACGTTCGATCGCCCGGTGTTCGAAGAGCTCGTCGATCATGCGAAAGAAGCCAATCCGGATCCGAAGGCGCTGCTCGTGCGCGCCTCTGAACCGCTCTGCGGGATCGAGGTGCCAGAGACGCAGTACCAGACCGAGCTCCACTGTGACGAACAAGACACCGATTGTGCAGCCTGGCGACTCCTCCTCGAACTGATCGACGAAGCCGCTGCAGACGGACGTCAGAAGTTCGCTCCGGCGCACGCCATGCCGCGGTCGTTCTGGCAGCAGATCGTCACCCTGCCGCCCTCCATCGCAGAGTTGACTGCGGTCGAGGACCTCCATCTCTACGGCTCGAACCTCATCGCCATCCCACCGCAGATCGGAGCGATGACGAGCCTGAAGAGGTTCACGCCTTATACGTCGCGCCGCCTGCACTGGTTCCCCTACGAGATCACCCGATGCCCGAACCTTGTGGACTCGACCGTGAGCACGCGGCATCTCTACGGCAACCTCAAGTACCGCATGCCCTTCCCGGCGCTGCCGACAGGGGTTCCGCGCGGCTCAACACCCGAGGGCTGCAGCGTGTGCCAAGAGCCTTTGCCGACTCAAGGCGTCATCCAGGTCTGGATCTCCCTCCGAATCGCCACCGACGTCCTGCCGCTGCTGGTGCACGCCTGCTCCGAGGCGTGCGTGCGGTCCCTGCCACGACCCCCGGAGAACTACGTGGACCGGGCACATCAAGGCGGCGCGTCGCTCGTCCAGCCGGATTCTGGCCGTTTCGGAGGTCGGACGATTGGTTGATTACTGGCCGGGGACGTTCGAGCCCGCCGAGCCCGACCCGCTGGTGCCGGTGCTCGAGCTCTGTGGCGTGGCGCCCTCGAGGACGGTGACGTTGGAGATCTTCCAGACCCCGTTGACCTTCGTGAGATCGGCCGTCAGCCGGACGACGTCGGAGCCGAGCGAGGTCGACTTGTTGTTGGCGTACGTCTGGTCCACGACGGCGTAGATCGACGCCGAGGTCTGCGCGGCGTCCTCCTTCTGCACCGCCAGGTAGCGGACCTGGCCGCGGGACGAGGCCGCCGCCGTCTCGAGCTGCTTGCGGATGGTCGAGTTGAAGAACCCGTTGGCCTGGGAGGAGAACTGTCCGGTCGCCATCGCCGTGATGGCGTCGAAGTCCGAGTCCACCGTCTTGGGCGTGAAGTTGAAGAAGTCGGTCAGGAACTTGTTCGCCGCGGCCTTGACCGCGGGGTCCTGCACGGGACCGCTCGAGCTCTTGGTCGCGTAGAGGACGCCGAAGACGATCGTCCCGATCAGGCCGAGCGCGGCGACGAGCGCGACGACGCGGAAGGTCCGCCGGCTGGGCCCCGACGGGGCGCCGCCGGGACGGCGGGCGGCGGGACGGGGCGGTGGCGCCTCCGAAGGCGACGCGACCGTCTCGTCGGTCTCGGCTGTGATGTTGTCGTCGGCCGGCTCGTCGGGCACCCCGCCCACGACCTTGACCCCTCGATCCATGGTTTGGCTCCTCATGTGCATTCTCCCTCCGAATTCCTCCACTGCGGTGTTCACGACGTCCGGTTGCCCCCGTTATGAGGACAACGGCGGCTTTGTCAGGCCCGGCGCCTCGTCCGGCGACGGGACGGGCGCGCGCCCCAGGCCAGCAGCAGGGCCGGGACGACCAGGGCGCCCAGGCCGAGCAGCAGGCCGGCGCTGGTGCGGGGCACCAGGAACGAGGCGTTGCTGACCGGGACCCGGGGGCCGGCGTTGAGCTCGACGTTGGAGTCCTGCGCACTCGGCTTGACCAGGTGGCCGCCGGCGGCCGGTGTGAAGCCGGCCTGGGTCGCCGGCCCCACGCCCTGGCCGAAGACCGTGGTGCAGCCGGCGCCGGGCAGGGTATCGGGGATCTGGTTGGCCGAGGCGTAGGTGACGCCCTGCTCCGAGAGGATCGGCGGGAGGAGCAGGCGGGTGCGCAGGAAGACCTGGTTGTTGTTGGGCGGGCTGTTCTTGGTCGGCGGCACCGCCTTGCCCTCGACGGCGATCTTGTCGACGGCGCCGAAGAAGAACTGGTTGAACGCGAGGCCCTGCGAGAGGTTGGTGAGGTTCGACGGCTGGGCCAGGTTGGTCAGGATGCCGGCCGTGTCGTGGAGGAAGCAGCCGAGGTTGGCCGACTGCGACGTCAACAGGTCGTTGATCTGTGTGAAGGCGGACGAGCCGTTGGCGAACAGGCTGTGCAGGCCGGTCTGCCCCTGCTGGGAGAGCACCTGGACGAGGGCGGCGGTGTTGGCGAGGTCCTGGCGCAGCGCGGGGGCGACGGCGGTGACCGCATCGAGGGCGGGGGGCGAGTTGGCGAGCAGCTCGGTGAACTGCTGCTGGTAGGCGACGAACTCCTTGGAGAAGGTGGTGCCCGCATCGACGAGCGTGCGCAGGTTGCCGGCGTTGCCCGCCAGACTCGTGGCGAGCTCGCCGATCAGCTTGTTGAGGTCGTTCCCCGGGATGGCCTGGAGCAGCTTGGTCGCCGTCGCCACCACCTGGCCGACGTCGGCCGGCACCTCGTTCGGCTGCGCGGGCACGTTGGCCCCGCTCTTCAGGGTGTACGGGTCGGTGTGCTGCTTGGGAACGAGGTTGACCACCTGCTCGCCCAGGTCGTTGGCGATCTGCACGGACGCCTGCACGTTGCTCGGCACGCTGATGCCGGGGTTGATGCTCATCGTGACCTTGGTCGCCGTCTTCGTCAGCGCGGTCGAGCTCACCGTGCCGACGGGCACGCCGTTCAGCTCCACCTCGAAGCCCGCGTACAGACCGGACGCGTTCGGGAACTCGGTCGTGAGCACGGTCGGGCTGGACAGCGGGTTGCCCAGCAGGTTGACCACGCCGTACCCGACGAGCGCAAAGCTGACGACGAAGAAGGCGATGAGGTTGACGAGGAGCCGACGAGTGATCACGAGCCCGAGCCTCCCGACTTCGCGCAGGAGAACGCGGGCTGCGAGCTGCTCTGCCCGAGGCCCGGGATGCCGCAGATGATGATGTTCTCGAAGAGCTGCACGTAGCCGTTGCGCACGGCGTTGGGCAGGTTGGCGTTGGCGACGGGGATCTCCGAGAGGAGCGCCGCCAGGTCGGACGGGTGCTGGGACAACTGGCTGCTCACGGCCTGGAGCGTCTTCAGCTGCGTGACGATCTGCGGGTAGTAGTTCTCGAGGATGCTGCGGCCCTGCGTGGACAGATTGTCGAGCGACTGCAGCACGTTCTCGAACTGTTGGGAGTTCTGGGCCAGGATCTGGACTGTCTTGCTGAGGTTGTCGAGCGCGGTGGCGGTGGTGCCGCTGGCCGGCGCGAGGGTCGAGGACAGGCTGTTGAGTCCGTTGACCGCGCTGGTGATCTCGGCGGTGTGCTGCGAATAGGTCGTCGCGACGGAGTCGAGGTTCTCGAGGAAGGACTTCAGCGACGCGGCCTGGCCCGTGAAGCCCTGCCCGCCGGCCTGGATGATCTGCTCGAGCTCGGTCGTCGAGATGGCGCCGAAGACGCTCGCGCCCGCCTGGACGAGCTGCTCGACGTCGGCGGCGGTCGAGGTCTTCTTGATGACGGCGCCGTTCGCCA
>DATAYX010000322.1:0-4193 GCA_036272355.1 Acidimicrobiales bacterium | reverse complement strand
GCCCGGGTCAGGGGAGGCCACGGGACTTCGCCAGGTTCTCGTTCGCGATCTGCTCGGCGAACGTGTCGGAGAAGGCCATCACGCCGTTCTTCTGGACCAGGGTGAAATACAGCCACGAGCCCGGGGGCGGGTTCAGCGCGGCTTTCAACGCGGTGACCGACGGCATGCAGATCGGCGTCGGCGTCAGGCCCTTGTTCAGGTACGTGTTGTACGGCGACTGGATCTGCAGGTCCTTCGACGTCACCGGGCCCCCGTCCTGGCCGATCGCGTACAGGACGGTCGAGTCCATCTGCAGCGCGATGCCCCGGGCGAGACGGTTGTAGATGACGCGGGCAACCTTGGGCATGTTGAAGGTGTAATACCCCTCCTTCTCGGTGATCGAGGCCACCGTGATGACCTGGTACGGCGTCATGCCAACGGCGGCGGCCGAGGCCGTGCTCAGGCCGGCGGCCTGGGCGGAGCGGTCGAAGCTCGTGACCATGTCCTGCACGATCGTCAGGTCCGACTCACCCGGGAGGATCAGGTAGCGCCCGAGGCCCAACATGCCCTCGAGGTCGTTCGATCCCGGCGGGGAGAAGACCGAGTGCACGGCGCCGCTCGACGCCGTCTTCTCGAAGCTCGTCGCGGTGTGGCCGGGAATGGCCGACACCTGCGTCGCCACCTCGGAGAGCGTGTTCCCCGGGCGCACATCGACCGGATAGATGTTGGGGCCCGCCGCGAGCAGGGCGCGCACCTCGGCGAAGGTCTGGTTCTGGTGCAGGGCGTAACTGCCGGCCTGCACGGTCGGCGTGCCGTGGAAGACGTCGGAGATCTGGAACGCCAGGGAGCTGCCGATCACGCCCTTGGCGCCCAGCGCGCTGATGACCGCGCTGGTCGACTCCCCCGGCTTGACGGTGACGACGACCTGCTTGCCGGGCGGCCCGAGGGCGTGGGACTCGAGCTCGTACCACAGGACGAAACCCAGGATGACGACGAGTAGGCCGCCGCCGACGAGGAAGAGGACCCGGCGGCGGCGGCGGAACGCCGCCTCCCGGCGCGCCCGGCGCGCCACGCGGTGTTCCTCGGGCTCCTCGAGATGATCCTCCGGCGCATCGACCTCCTGCGGTGCGCGGTCGGCAGCGTCAGAAGGTTCGGCGCGCCCGCGGGGATCGGGCCGCGGCCACGGCAGATCGCCTTCGTCCTCGGGACCGTTCACGCGCGGTCCAGCCACGCCTGCAGCAGCACCATGGCCGCGGCGCTGTCGATCACCTGACGGGCCGCCTTGCCCTTGCGCCCGGACGCCGATAGCCCCCGCTGCGCCTCCGTGGTCGTGAAGCGCTCGTCGGCCGTTTCGACCGTGACGCCGAGCGGCCCGAGGGCCACCCGCAGCGCCTCGGCCTCCTCGAGCGCGGCGCGGGCGGCCGGCCCGGTGGCGCCCGAGAGGCTGAGCGGCAGGCCCACGACGACCACCAACGCCTCGATGTCGCGCACGGCCTCGACGATGGCGGCGCGGTCGCGCACGGCGTCGCCGCTGCGCTCGATCGTCCCCCACGGGCTCGCGATCGTCCGCCTGCTGTCGCTGTAGGCGACCCCGATGCGCCGAGAGCCGAGATCGAGGGCGGCGACCCGGCCGGCCGCGCCCTCTCGGGGCGCGTCAGCGCGTTCGGGGTGCCGTGCCGCTCCGCTCACTCCGACTGGGAAAGGAGACGCCGTGCCTCGGCCAACGCGTCGTCGAGCTTCGACGGTTCCTTGCCGCCGGCCAGCGCGGAGGGCGAGCCCGGCCGGCCGCCACCGCCCCCGCCCACGATGGGCCCCAGCGCCTTGACCAGCTCGACCGCGTCGGGCGTCCCCGCGCTGGCCACCGCGATCGACACCTTGGTCCCGTCCGAGGAGCCCCCGAGGACCACGGCGCGGACACCGTCATGGCGCAGGACCGCCTCGGCCAGCGACTGGAGATCCTTGCCCTCGACCTTGTCGCGCCGCGCGACGACGACACCGCTGTCGCCGGCCTGGGCCGCCAGCGTCTTCGCCTCGGCCTCGCTCGACTGTTGGCGCAAAGCCGCGAGCTCCTTCTCCGCCTCGCGCTGGCGGTCCGAGAGGCGGGTGATCGCCGCCAACAACTCGTCGGGTTCGGTGCGCAGCGCCTCGGCGGCCGAGCGGACGAGCTCCTCACGCTCCTTGGCCCGCTGCAGCGACGCCTTGCCGGTCAGGGCGAAGACCCGCCGCGTGTTCGAGCCGATGGAGCCCTCGGAGAGCAACGTGATGGGCCCGATCTGGCCGAGGGAGTCGACGTGCGTGCCGCCGCAGAACTCGAGGGAGGTCGACCCGGCGCGCACGACGCGCACCGACTCGCCGTACTTGTCCCCGAAGAAGGCGATGGCACCCATGTTCTCCGCCTCGAGGCGCGACGTCTCGGTCGTCTCCACGCCGATGTCGGCGAGCACGGCGTCGTTGGCCGCCGCGAAGACCGCGTCGAGCTCTTCGCGTGTCGGCTGCGCGTGGTGCGAGAAGTCGAAGCGGAGATAGTCCGGCCCCACCAGCGATCCCTGTTGGCGCACGTGCTCGCCCAGGACGGCGCGCAGGGCCGCGTGCAGCAGGTGGGTCGCGGTGTGGTTGCGCCGTATCGCCTCCCGGCGCTCGACGTCGATGGTGGCCAGGGCGTCCTGCCCGGCCGCCATTTCGCCGCTCAGGCGGGCCTTGTGCGCCACGAGGCCGGGCACCGGGTACTGCGTGTCGTAGACGTCCGCGATGCCGCTCTCGGTGACGATCGTCCCCGTGTCGCCGACCTGGCCACCCTGTTCGGCGTAGAACGGCGTCCGGTCCAAGAAGATCTCGACGGAGCGGCCGGCCGTGGCCTCGTCGTCGGCGTTGGCGCTGTCGCGGTGGTCGCCCGAGCCCTCGAGGACGGCGAGCACCCGGGCCGGCACCTCGTAGTTCTCGAGGCCACGCCCGACGAAGACCGTGGCGCCTTCCTGCTCGAGGAGGGAGCGGTACGCCGCCTCGTCGCCGGCGCGGACGGACTTGGCGGCGGCACGCGCCCGCTCGCGCTGCTCGGCCATGGCGGCATCGAAGCCGGCCCGGTCGACCTCGACGCCGGCGTCGCGGGCGAGCTCCTCGGTGAGCTCGACCGGGAAGCCGTGCGTGTCGTGGAGGGTGAAGGCCACGTCGCCGCCGAGCACTTTCGTCCCGGTGGCGATCGCCTCTTCGAGACGGCCGAGACCGGCCCGTAGGGTGCGGTCGAAGCCGGCCTCCTCGCGGGCGATGACGTTGACGATCAGATCTTGCTGCGCGCGCAGCTCGGGGTAGGCATCGCCGAGCACGTCGGTCGCGGCGCGGACGAGGGGCGGCCCGACGGGCTTGTCGACGCCGAGGCGTCGGGCGGCGAGGACGGCCCGGCGCACGACGCGGCGCAGCACGTAGCCGCGACCCTCGTTGGCGGGCAGGACGCCGTCGGCGACGAGCATGGAGAAGGCACGGCCGTGGTCGGCGAGGACGCGCAGCGCGACGTCGGTGCGCTCGTCGGTCCCGTAGGCGGTGCCCAGGATGGAGGCCGCGGTTTCGATGATCGGCACGAACAGGTCGGTGTCGAACACCGAATCGACGCCTTGGAGGACCGGGAGGTTGCGCTCCAGGCCCGCCCCCGTGTCGATGTTCTTGCGCGGCAGGTCGGTGAGGACGCCGTCGGCGTCGCGGTCGAACTGCATGAAGACGAGGTTCCAGATCTCGACGAAACGGTCGTCCCCGCCGTGCTTGGGGCCGCCGCCGTGGCCGTAGGCCTCGCCCTTGTCGAAGAAGATCTCCGAGTCGGGGCCGCAGGGGCCGGTCTCCCCCATCGCCCAGAAGTTGTCCTCGTCGCCCATGCGCTGGACCCGCTCGGGCGGGACGCCGACCTTGTCGATCCAGATCTGCTCGGCCTCGTCGTCGGACTCGTGGACGGTGATCCAGAGGCGGTCGCCGTCGTGGCCGAGGACCTCGGTGAGCAGCTCCCAGGCCATCGGGATGGCGTCGGCTTTGAAGTAGTCCCCGAAGCTGAAGTTGCCCAGCATCTCGAAGAAGGTGTTGTGGTACGTGTCGGTCCCGATGATTTCGATGTCGGGCGTGCGGAAACACTTCTGGATGCTGGTGGCGCGGGGCCAGGGCGCGGTCTCCTCGCCCACGAAATAGGGCTTGAACGGCACCATGCCCGCGATCGTGAAGAGGACCGAGGGGTCGTG
>DATAYX010000321.1:0-6130 GCA_036272355.1 Acidimicrobiales bacterium | reverse complement strand
CCTGGCTGGACCGTGAGCTACCACGGCTGGGCGAACGCACCGACGCGACTGCGCTGCTGGCGTGGGTCATCGGGCGCGGTGCGGCGCCCGAGCTCGCACCCTGGTGAAGCGGCACCCGGCTGGAGCCCCCCGCCTCTTTCTCCGGCCCGCCCGATGACCGCGTCGCTACACTCGCCCTGAATGCAGATCGGGGTGCTCACCGGTGGCGGCGACTGCCCGGGGCTCAATGCCGTCATCCGGGCCGTGGTCCGCAAGGGGGTCGAGATCCACGGTCACGAGTTCGTCGGATTCCGCGACGGCTGGCGCGGCCCGCTCGAGGGCGACTTCATCCCGTTGGACGTGTCCCGCGTCAGGGGCATCCTCCCGAGAGGGGGAACCATCCTGGGCTCCAGCCGGACCAATCCCTACAACTCCGACGACGGGGAGCGCCGTGTGCTCGAGACGCTGGAGCGGATGGGCCTCGACGGCCTCATCGCCATCGGCGGAGAAGACACGCTCGGGGTCGCGGCGAAGCTCAGTGCGACGGGGTTCCCCATCGTCGGGGTGCCCAAGACGATCGACAACGACCTGAGCGGCACCGACTACACGTTCGGCTTCAACACCGCCGTGACGATCGCGACCGAGGCGATCGACCGCCTGCACACCACCGCAGAGAGCCATCACCGAGTGCTGATCGTGGAGGTGATGGGGCGTCACTCCGGCTGGATCGCGTGGCACTCGGGCATCGCCGGCGGCGCCAACGTGATCCTCATCCCGGAGCAGCCCTTCCGGATAGAAGAGGTGTGCGAGTTCATCGAACGGCGCTTCGCCCTCCAGTATGCGCCGATCGTGGTGGTGGCCGAGGGCGCGTTGCCGGTCGAAGGCACCGCGCCGCGCCGCCTGGTGGAGGTGGACGCGTTCGGCCACGAGCGGCTGATGGGGATCGGGACCTACCTCGAAACGGAGATCGCCGGACGAACGGGTAAGGAGGCCCGGGCCACCGTGCTCGGTCACGTGCAACGGGGTGGGAGCCCGACGGCGTTCGACCGCGTCTTGGCCACCCGCTTCGGGCTCCATGCCGTCGACGCGCTCCACGAGGGCCGCTCGGGTCAGATGGTGGCGCTGCACGGCACGGACATCGAGCTCGTTCCGCTGTCCGAGGCGACGGCGCGGCTCAAGCTCGTCCCGCCCGAACTGGTCGCTGAGGCCGAGGTGTTCTTCGGCTGACGCCGGAGCTCGCCGTGGCGGTTCAGCCGACGGCCGGCAGCGTCAGCGTGCAGTGGACGGCCTGTGCGTTCGTGGGATCGAGCGCGTTGAGGACATCTCGGGCCGCCACCTGGTCGGACTCGATGGACAGGTGATCGGCCAGGTCGGAGGCACACTGGTGCTGCACGGTGATGTTGTCGACGCCGATGCCGGCGCCGGTGGTGGCACAACGGGGATCGATGAAGTCGCTGTTGTAAGGCCGCACCAGCTCGTCGTACTCGGTGGCGATGGAGGTGTAGCGCACCCCGTCGACGGCGGCGCCGTCGTAGGGACACGTCGCCGCCTCTCGGGCCGTCGCTTGCGCGTTGGGGGCGTCCAGTGTCTTCATGAAGCTCGACCCGACGAGGAACTGGGTGCACGATGCGCAGAACGACGACAAGGCGTTCGCCTCGGAGGCGTACCCATACGCTGCTCCGAGGTCGTAGAGGTTGGACAAGCCCCAGAACGTGGTTCCGTGCGGCACACCGCTCAGCATCACGAACCTGGCCACCGTCTGTGACCCACCGAGGAACTTCATGTAGTAGTCGGGCATCGTGCCGCCTTCGGAGTGGCCCACGATGTCGACCTTCTGCGCATGGGTCGCTCCCAATACCCAGGTGACGAAGGTCGCCAGGTCCTGCGCGCTCTTCGTCATGTCGGACAGCCCGCCTATCTCGTCGAACGGCCGCGAGAGCGAAGCCATGTTGCCGTAGGTCAGGGAAAAGACGCAGTAGCCGTTGTCCGCCAAGAACGGTGCCATCGTCTGCCAATTGTCGTTCTGGTTGCCGGCCAGGCCATGGACGAGGACAACGGGGTCGGGATGCGCGGCACTCGGCGTGCACGGGAGATTGGATCCCGGTGGCGGGGCGTCCGGACCGTTCTCGATCGCGGAAAGCATCGCCGTCGGGAGGAACGACCACACGACCGGGTAGTGCGGTGCATCCGACGCAGAACCTCCGGCGGCCGCGATCGAGGGCACGACGATACCTCCGAGCAGGGACAGCGCCATGCCCGCGACCGTCCCGCGCAAGATCCGCCTCTGGCGCATACGGCAGTTTGTAGCACAGGCCGGCGCACCCGAACGTTGCACCCGGAATGCACGACGCTGGCGGTGTGGGCGCTCAGCTGGAGAAGAACGCGTTCCCCGAGCGGTCGACGGCGACGCAGTAGGTCGTCGTCGGGCACGAGATGGCGGTGAGCGCGTGACCCTTGTCGATCAGCGTGCCGCTGCTCCAGGACGTGCCGTTCCACCCGAAGACACGCCCGATGCTGTCGACCGCCCGGCAGAAGGTGGGCGCCGGACACGACACGCCGGTGAGGCCCGAAGCATCAGTGCCGTTGAGCGGTGGCTCGGTGGCGATCGATGTGGGCGCACTGAACCCGAGGCCGTTCCACGTCAGGACGTTGCCGCCGCTGTCGACGAGCGCGCAGTACGTCGTCGCCGCGCACGAGACCGAGTTCAGCTGCCCTTGCGAGTCGGCGTCGTTGGGCTGCGTCCAGCTGTGGCCGCTGAAGACGGTCGGCCCACCCTCGACGGCCACGCAGAACGTGGGCGAGACGCAGGAGATCTGATTGGCACCACCCCAGGCGCCGAGGTTGCCCGACCAGCCCGAGCCGTTGAAGGCGAAGGAGTTGCCCTCGCCGTCGATGGTGATGCAGAACGTGGGGCTGGTGCAGTCGATGGCGGTAAAGCCTGCCGCGCCCGAGACGGTGGCCGGGGGCTGCCAGGCCGAGCCGTTGTACATGGCGACCCGGTTCTCGCTGGGTGCGGCCGCACAGAAATCGGCCGCCGCGCAGGAGAGGTAGGAGACACCTTGTGGAGAGGGCGACGGCAAGGCGGGCCCGAGCGCCTTCGACTTGAACAGCTGGAGTCGATACGTGCTGCCGTTGGCATCACCGACGAGACAGTTGCCGGCGGTGGGACACGAGATCGCGGTCAGATTGGCGCCCGCCGCGATCGGGATGGCCTTGGACCAGTTCCCGGCGGGGCCGCTCGTCGTCGACGTGCTCGAGTGCGCGGTCGTCGTTGTCGGGGAACCCGAGTTGGAGGGCGACGAGCTGCAGCTGGAGACGCCGAGCGCGACCGTGGCGAGCGCGACGACCGTCAGTGCGGTGCGGTACGACGAGGCGCCTTTGTGCACTATTGCTGGGCCGGCAGGCCGTTCGCTTCGATGGCCCGATGGCGCGACCACGTGTCGAGCACGATGAGCGTCTTCGTTCCGGTGACCCGGCCGCGGCGACGCAACTGCTCGATGACGTGGCCGAGACGTTCCACGTCAGGCACCTGGAGCCAGACCAGCGCGTCGGGGTCACCGGCCGTGGTGAAGACGGCCTGCACCTCGGCCAGCTGCATCGCCGTCTCCTTGATCTCCTGGAGGTCGGCGGTGCCGGCGAAGCGCACCTCGGTGAAGGCCTGGATCGGACGACCGGCCTTCCGATGGTCCACGACCACCGTGTAGCCCGCGATCACCCCGGTCCGCTCGAGCCGCTCGATGCGGCGGGTCACGGCCGAAGCCGACAATGAAACCTGCTCACCGATGTCGGCCATGGTCCGGCGAGCGTTGTGTGACAGTAACTCGATGATCTGATGATCAATCGGGTCTAGTTCCTCAGTTCCCATGGCCAAAGCCTAACGAAACGCGGTTCGTCTGCACATTCAGTGCGGTTAGGGCGCCCCACACCCGTCTCCGTTGCGTGGAGGTTCAGGCACGAAGCGGCCTCAGCTGGACCTCAGATGCACCGAGACGCAGTAGCGGTCTGCGGGTGCAGAGGGATCCCGGTTCCAGGTGGACCAGCGGTCCTCGAGCACGAGCCCCGCGGCGGTGGCGTACGCGTCGTGGCCGGAAGGCTGGAGCCCTCCGGGACGAAGGGAGTAGCCCGCGACGAGGCGGCCACCCGGAGAGACATGGCGAGCCGCGTTCGCGATGACCTGTTCCTCCGTGCCCGATGGCACGAAGATGAGGACGTTGCCGGCCATGACCACGACATCGAACGTGCGGCCGAGGTCGAGTGCGGGGTCAGTGAGGTCGGCCTCGACCCACGTGAGACCGGGCGCCTTGGCCCGGGCGGCTTCGAGCATGGCCGGGTCGACATCGGTCCCGACGACGTCGTGGCCGCGACGGGCGAGCTCGATGGCGACGCGGCCGGTGCCGCAGCCGGCATCGAGCACGGTGGCGGGGCGGTAGGACGCAACGAGCGCGGCCTCGCCGTGCATGTCCACGCCGGCCGCCGCCAAGTCCTCGAAGCGACGGTCGTAGTCGGCGCCGCGAGGGACGTCGCTCTGCTGCCAGCGGTCCGACACGGCTTGGACGGTAGCTGGTTCGTGCCGGTGCGCCGGTACGCGCGGCGCAGGCGTTACAGAACCGAGACGTCGGGGATGAACCGTCCTAAGGGACGGACGGGATCGTCTCCGTCGTGGCGTTCGCCGGCAGCTTGAAGAGCGTCGGGCTGGGGCTGCTCGAGTACTTCGTCATCTTGAAGGTCGACCCGCCGGTGCCCCCGACGTACGCCAGGAGACCCTGGTTGGTCACGCAGTACTTGCCGGTCTGGCCATGCACCGTGGCCGAGAGGCAGGTTGCGTCCTGGCCGGCGAACTTCTGCGTCGACGTCGTCACCTTGATGCCGAGGGCACGCGCCACGGCCGCCGTCTTGTCCTCGTTCAACACATTCAGCAGGAGCGTCGGGCTGAACGCGTTCACGAGGCTGCCCAACGGGTTCGCACCGCCCTCGGAGAGGCACTGCAGGCCCGCGGCCTTGGTGGTCGTGGTCGTCGATCCGGTGTTCCCGCTGCTTCCCGAGTTCCCGCTATTGCCGGAACTGCCGCTGTTCCCAGAATCGCTCTTCGAGCAGTAGTAGGTCTTCTTGCCGGTGTTGATCACGCTGCTCCCGTCCGAGGAGCTGAAGTTCGACTTCCCTCCCTGCTGGGAGATGGTGACGGTGCTCCCGTCCGACGAGACGTACGTTGCCGCGTACGTCGCCTTCTTGCCCTGGTTGATCTTCTTCTCGAGCTGCTGGATCTGAGAATTGCTGAGTCCCTTGGCCGAGGCCGGCAGGGCGGGGAGCACGACGAGTGCGAGGCTCAACGAGACCGCCACGCCGACTCCGGAAAAAACACGGGTTCGCATGCCGAAACGGTAGCCCGCACCCCCGTGTGCCGTCCTGTATTTCCCGGCAGGGGTGCTGGGTAGGGTTGCTCCGCATGTGTCTCCTGGTGGTGGCGTCACGGATCGTGCCTGACGAGCCGTTGATCGTGGGGGCCAACCGCGACGAGGTGCTCGACCGGCCCTCCACTTCGGTGACGGTGTTGTCGGCCGGGCCGCCTCGGGTACTGGGCGGCCGCGACGAGCTCTCGGGAGGGACGTGGCTCGCGGTGAACCGCGACGGCGTGTGTGCCGGGCTCACGAACCAACCCCTCGGCGACGCGAAGGACCCCACGAAGCGCTCGCGGGGTGAGTTGCCGCTGGCGGTGGCCCGCTGCTCGACGGCCCGCGAGGGTGTCCAGCGGTTGGAGCGCGACTTCGACCCCACCGAGTACAACGGCGCGTGGTTGCTCGTGGGAGACCGGACCTCTCTGTGGTTCGTGGACTTCACCGGCGTCCGGGCCTTGGCCGTGGAATTGCCGCCCGGGATCCACGTGCTGGAGAACCGCGCCGTGGACACGCCCTCGGCGAAAGTGGACCTGGTGCGTGCAGCCCTCGGCGAGGTGGGCGGTGCGTCGGGCGGCACCGGTGCTGGTGCTGCGTCGGTCCCGGGGCCAGGGCTCGACGGGGACACGGTGGATGCCGCATTCCGGCGGGTGTTGGCCGACCACCGGATCCCCGAGGGGGACGAGCGACCGAACTCGGGGAACTGCGTGCATCTCGACGGGTTCGGGACCCGGTCGTCGTGTGTCGTGCGCGTGGGGGTC